>CAZGIW010000061.1:0-23333 GCA_964526285.1 uncultured Bacteroidales bacterium
TTCCATGAACTTTTGCTTTTCCAACAACTTCAAATTTTTCCAACGGCATATTAGTTCCAATTCCTACATTGCCACTGTCGGGCACTACATTTGGTGTAATTTGGGCTGAGAGCTGTGAGGAACAAAATATTAACATGCTGATAATTAGTGCTTTACCCCCCCCCTTTGCCATAAAATTAACAAATAAATAAAGATTTTTCTTTTTCATAATTGTAATGGGTTAAAAGTTTCAGAATACAAATATAAAACACTTTTTCTGAAATATGCAAGAAAAAATTGCATTGGGCATGAAAAAAGTTAGGTTTGTCTTAGTGAAATTTAATTGTTCTGTATCCCGAAAACCGAAACGCCAGTGGTATGTTTTCTGCCATCAAACCTTATTACCTTAGTAATACTGTAGTTTATGAGAGATGTTTACCTTATTAGCTTATTGTAACTGCCGGTTTTTTTAAATTTTTGATTAAATTCCATGCTTGACCCCTTTCGCCTCGGCGAACTAAAAGGGGGCTGGATGTCAGGCCTATCAAAAATAATAAAACCTTGCGGACAATCCTTACACCGAATAACGTATAACGTTACTTGCCTCGCAACCGAACACCGAATGACCCATTTATTAAGCTGCTCCTGCAGAGCGCCAGCCTATTATCTTTCCTTTTTTCCTGAGGTTGCGCTTTGCTTCACCTCAGGCTGAACTAAATTCAGGCTTTCAGCCTGACAATGATACGAAGCCCTAAAACACTTCAACATTCATCATTCGACATTCGTTATTCAATATTCAATATTTCCCATCACATTGTAATCACGATCCCATAGGGACAAGTTAGGATAGGTACTCCGATGGAGGGATATTCCTTAGGGGGATTTCCACAGATACCACATTGACTCCATTAAAAAAGTCCTTTCAACTAATATGAACAATCTGCATCAATTTAAAAAAATACATGTATTTTTGTGCTCCCGATTAAAGTGAGTATGGTCATCAATCCCAAAATTTCACAAAGGTTCAATCAACTGAACTGCTGTATTGTTATTCCCACATATAACAATGTGAATACTGTTGGGGAAGTGATTTCAAAGGCACTGCAATATACACACAATATCATTGTTATAAATGACGGATCAACACAGGATAAGACTCAAATTCTTAATCAATTTGACAAAATTGAACTTATCTCATATTCAAAAAACCGTGGCAAAGGGTATGCCCTGAAAAAAGGGTTCAAAAAAGCACTGGAACTGGGCTATGATTATGCCATTACAATGGATTCGGACGGGCAACATCAACATGAAAACCTTACTGATTTTCTGGATGAACTTGAGCAACATCATAATGCACTCATCGTTGGCGCCCGAACATTTAAAAAGGTGGAAAACATGCCGGGAAGAAATAGTTTTGCCAACCGTTTTTCAAACTTTTGGTTTCAGCTACAAACAGGGGTAAAACTTCCTGACACCCAATCGGGATTCAGACTTTATCCCCTTCAATTATTCAGAAGTCGTAAATACGTTACACGAAAATATGAATTTGAACTTGAAGTTCTTGTACGTGCTGCATGGACAGGAATGAAGGTCACAAGCATTCCCATTGCTACTTTCTACCAACCCAAAGAAAAACGTGTCTCTCATTTCAGACCCTTCCGTGATTTCTTCCGAATCAGTGTGCTGAACTTTGTTCTCACTTTTCTTGCCATTGCATTCTACAGACCACGTCAGGTTATTCGTAAGTACAAAAACAAGAAAATAAGAGAAATCATTAAAGAAGATCTCTTATCTGGGAAACTTTCAAACAAAGATATTGCTCTTGGAATAGGATTCGGTGTATTTATGGGCATTATTCCAATATGGGGATACCAGCTTGCTCTTGCGTTCATTCTGGCTCATATTTTTAAAATGAACAAAGCTGTGGTTTTCTTTGCAGCAAATATCAGCCTGCCCCCTCTCATTCCATTTATATTGTATCTCAGTTATGTCACCGGAGGTTTTGTCCTTGGCGAAGGAACATGGGTTGTGGATTTTGACCTCACCCTGAAAACTATCAAAACTGATTTGGTCAGATATCTGGTGGGTAGTTTTGTACTGGCAATTGGTGCTGGTTTATTTTTTGGCCTTCTCTCCTATCTTACAGTTCCACTGATTAAAAAACTGAAAAAGAAATGAACAACTTCTTCACAGGATTTCATCAGTTTGCTTCAAAAAGAAAAGCATTTTTTCTAATTGTTCTTATATGTTTTGTCATTCTTGCTGCCTATGCTGTCAGAAAAATTAATCTAAATGAAGATGTCAGGTCAATTATTCCACGTGACAAAAGGATCAACAGTATCAGCGATGCTCTATCGGATTCAAAATTCTCTGACCGTCTGATTCTTACTTTTTCATTGAATGACACGACAGCAGTTGACCCTGAGTCTCTTATTAAAGTTGCATCTTATACACATGACATTTTACAAACAGACAGCACACACATACGTTCTGTTCAGTTTAAAAACGAAGATGAGACATTTTTACAGGTATACGGTTTCATTTTTAAACATCTTCCCCTTTATCTCAGCGAAGAGGATTATGTTGAAATTGAGAAAAAAATTCAGCCACATTCTATTGAACAATCAATGGAGACCAATTACAAGTCTCTGACTTCACTGGCAGGGCTTGTAACAAAAGATTTCATTTTTAAAGACCCTCTCAGCATCACTCCCATAGCACTGAAACAGCTTGAACAATTTCAGCTTGATGATAACTTCACAATATACAATAATTGTATATTCACAAAAGACCTGAAACATTTACTAATATTTGTTGAACCTGTATTTCCTGCTGCGCAAACAAGGGAAAACAGCCACCTTATTGATTTTATTGATGAAACTCTGTCAAATACACGCACTGAATTTCCTCATGTTTATGTGGAATATTACGGAGGAACAGCTGTTGCGGTTATCAATGCAGCCACAATAAAAAAGGACATCGTTTTTACAGTATCCCTTGCTTTTATTGCACTGTTTATCCTGTTTATTATTATGTTTCGAAAACTGAAACACATTCTTCTCATCTTTTTTCCCATAGTTTTGGGAATGTTGTTTGCCATTGCCATTATTTCGCTCAGTTTTGAAAACATTTCGGCAATTTCACTTGGTATTGGGGCAATTCTTATTGGCATTTCACTGGACTATTCGTTGCATATGTTTACGCATTACCGCAGTTCAGGCTCTATGATTCATTCAATCGGTTCAATTTCAAAACCTGTGATGATGAGTTGCCTTTCAACTGCAGCAGCTTTTCTTTGCCTGTTTATCGTGAAATCAGATGCACTGAATCAGCTGGGGTTGTTTTCAGCTCTTGCCATTTTCTTCACAGCATTGGTTGTTTTGCTTGTTGTGCCATTCTTCTACAAAACCAATCAGCCCGTCATTGAGAAAAAGAAAGGAAAAACCCTGCTTGACAAAATTGCAGCCTATGAATTTGAGAAAAACACAACACTTCTGATTGTAATATTTATTTTTAGTATTGTTTTTCTTTTTACATCTGGCAATCTTGGATTCAATAGCGACCTGAACACAATGAATTATCAAAGTGATGAATTAAAAATTGCAGAAAAGAATCTGAAGGCAATCAGTTCTGAAGCAAACAGTGCAGTGTATGTGATTGTGCAAGGCAGTTCATGGAACGAGGTAATACTGAAAGCTGAAAACAATGAAGATTTGATTGCAAAAGCAGAATCGCAAAAACTTATTTCATCAGTATCTTCTCCTGTAAATCTTGTTCCCTCAAAAGAAAGACAAATTGAAAAAATTGAACGCTGGAATCGCTTTTGGGATGAAGTGGGAAAAGAAAAAGTAAAAGCACTTATTATTGAAAAAAGCGCAGACTATTATTTCAGGCCTGAAGCCTTTCATGCTTTTTTTGAACTTCTTGACTACGAATTTAAACCTATTGAATATGAGGATTTTGCACCTGTTTCTGAGATATTTCTGAGTAACTATCTCACTCAATCTGACAGTATTTATTCTGCCATCACCATTGTGAAAGCCGAGCAAAAGAAAAAGAATGATCTTTTTCGTTTCTTGTCAACTAATCCTGATGTTATTATATTTGATAATCAACACTTTGCCAATCAGTTTTTAAAAGTTCTGAAAGATGATTTCCGCTGGCTTGTGTATTTATCTATCACACTGGTGTTTCTCATTTTACTCATGTTCTTTGGAAGAATTGAAATGGCCATCATCGCATTCTTTCCAATTATGCTCAGTTGGTTGTGGACGATAGGATTAATGGGAGTTTTGGGAATTGAGTTTAATATTTTTAATATAATCATTTCCACATTCATACTGGGATTGGGTGTAGATTACAGTATTTTCATCATAAGCGGAATTTTGCGAAATTATATGTACGGGGGACAGAATATCACCCCTTACAGACTATCTGTTTTACTATCAGCACTTACTACTATTATTGCATTGGGAGTGTTGTTGTTTGCACGTCACCCTGCAATGAAATCCATTGCTCTTGTTTCAATTGTGGGGATATTTTCTGTGATTATCATTTCATTTACTGTTTTGCCACATCTGTTTAAGTTCATCATTCTGAACAAAGGCAAACCCCGCTCCCGCCCTGTCACAATGCAAAATTTCCTTGTTTCAGTTTATACATTTATTATTTATACTTTCGGGTCTGTATTGTTTACTATAATGGTTCCCATTGTTATTACTCTCCCTGTTAGGGTAAAGTATAAGAAATTTCTGATTCATCGTCTCATTCGCTTTGGTGCAAGTTTTATTGTATATGCAAATTTCACAATTAAAAAAAGATATATAAATCTGCACAAACTTGATTTTTCAAAACCCGCTGTGATTGTTTCAAACCATCAGTCACACCTTGATCTTATGATTTTACTGCTACTCAATCCAAAAATAGTGGCACTGACAAACAAATGGGTTTGGAATTCACCGTTTTTCGGACTGGTAATCAGATATGCCGGTTTTTATCCTGCATTTAGAGGAATTAACCACGATTACACAAAACTTGAAGAAAAAATCAAAGATGGGTATTCTGTTTTGGTTTTCCCCGAAGGCACAAGAAGTATTGACGGATCAATTGGCAGGATGCACCAGGGAGCTTTCTTTATTGCTGGCAAATATAATCTTGATATACAGCCAATTATCCTGCACGGAATCAATCATTTAATGCAAAAAAACGAGTTCTTTCTCAAAAGCGGACAGGGAACAATTAAGGTGCTTGACAGAATAAAAGTGAAGCCTGCTAACATTACGAACAATGAAACATACAGACAGGAAGCAAAGGACCTGACCAAATTCTACAGAACTGAATATGAAAAACTCCGAAAAGAAATAGAAACACCAACTTTTTTTAAGCAAAAGCTTATCGCTCAATACATCTACAAAGGACCTATTTTGGAGTGGTATATGAGAATCAAACTGAAACTTGAAAACTATTATGATTTTTTTCATCAACACATCCCTGAAAAGGGCACAATAACAGACATCGGTTGCGGATATGGTTTTATGTCCTATATGCTTTCATTCCTTTCAAAAGACAGAATTATTACAGGCATTGATTATGATAATGAAAAGATTATGCTGGCTGCCAACTGTGCAGGAAAAAATAAAAAAATAAATTTTATTGCAGCCGATATATTTGAACTTGAAATTGAGCCACAGGATGCTTTTATTCTCAGTGATGTTTTGCACTATTTCAATGAAGAGAAACAGGAAAAACTCATAACAAAATGTATTGAAAGCCTGAACCCCGGCGGGACGATTATAATAAGGGATGCAGATTCAGGGATGAAAAAACGTCATCTTGGCACACGCTATACCGAATTCTTTTCCACCAAAACAGGATTCAATAAAATGGGTGAAGGACGTTTATATTTCACATCGGCTGAAAAAATCAAAACTGTGGTTTCACACTTTAATCTGGAAATGGAAATCATTGATAATACCAAACTTACGTCCAATATTGTATTTATTATCCGCAAACCTGTTTCTTATGAAAACTGAAAAATATGATGTGGCAATCATAGGTGCGGGTTTGGGTGGATTACTTTGCGGGAGCATTTTGGCACGAGAAGGAATGAAAGTGTGTGTGCTTGAAAAAAATGAAAAAACCGGAGGCAGTCTCCAAATCTTTGCAAGAGAAAAATGTATCTTCAACACAGGTCTCAATTATACAGAAGGACTTTCTGAAGATCAAATTTTGTTCAAATATTTTAAATTTTTCGGAATACACGATAAGTTGAAGCTGAAACTGATGGATGTGGATGGATTTGAACGCATTACATTTCAGGGAAGGGAGTACAAATTTGCACAAGGCGAGCAATTGTTTACAGAAACTTTGATAAAGGATTTTCCTGAAGAAGCACAATCCATTAGATTTTATGTTCAAACACTTAAAAATATCTGTTACCAATTCCCCCTATATAATCTTGATATTCCTGATGATGCACTTCCTGACTATAATACACTGTACGGGCAAAGTGCTGTAGAGTTTATTCAGTCGGTCACATCAAACAAAACCCTGCAGAATGTTCTTGCCGGTAATAATTTGCTCTATGCAGGCGTTGCAGACAAGACTCCGCTTTATCTTCATGCTCTCATCACATATACTTTTATCAGCTCTGCATGGAGGATTACAGACGGAAGTCAGCACATGGCAACACTGATTGGAAAAAATATCACCGATGCACATGGAACTATACTGAGAAATTTTGAAGTTTCGCGCCTGATTAGTTCAAACGGAAGAATTCAATGTGCAGAATCAAAAGATGGCAGGTGTATTGAAGCTGAGCATTTTATTTCCAACATACATCCGGCTGGCACATTAAAACTTATTGAAGAAGGGCATTTCGGTCCATTTTACAGAAAAAGAATTCAAAACCTTGAAAACACAACAGGAATGTTCACTGTGTATATGGTGATGAAAGAGAATTCTTTTCCATATATGAATCACAATCACTATTACTATGAAGGAGATAGTGTGTGGACTGCTGACAAAAGCTTCGGAGATGAATGGCCACAATCATTTTTTCTTTATACTCCTTCCACTTCTCGTTCAGAACAATTTGCAGATGGGTTAATTGCCATGTCATATATGCAATGGGACGAAATAAAACAATGGGAGCATACATTTATTGAACAACGTGGAGAAGATTATTTGATGTTTAAACAACAAAAAGCAGAAAAACTCATTAATTTGGTTGAAAAAAAATTTCCCGGAATAAGAAAAAAAATCAAAAGCTATTACACATCAACTCCTTTAACATGGCGAGATTATACAGGGACACCCAACGGTTCAGCATATGGCATACTCAAAGATTACAATTCTCCATTGAAAACTCTGGTCATGCCAAAAACAAGAATCCCCAATTTATTTTTTACCGGACAAAATCTGAATGTACATGGAATTCTGGGTGTCAGTATCGGAGCTTTGATGACTTGCGGGGAATTGCTGGGGCTGAAATATTTAATGGATAAGGTGAGAGAGCGATAAATGATAAGACCTTAATTTGTCTTCTGACAACATCATTAAATTTAAATCAATAACTTTAATAATTGTCCTCTTCATCTTTCACCTCAATGTATTCACAATTCCATATCTTTGCAAAAAGAAAAAAATGATGCTTTTACATGATTTAAGATTATCTGTACAGAACAGTCTTCTTTCGCTTTATAATGCTGATATTGAGATTGATAAAATACAATTTGAAGAAACAAATAAGGATTTCGAGGGAGATTATACATTTGTGGTTTTTCCATTTCTCAGGTCTTCAAAAAAATCACCTGAACAGACTGCCAATGAGATTGGAGAAGTCATAATAAAAGAAAGCCAGCACATTTCATCATTCAATGTTGTTAAAGGTTTCCTTAACATTGTTTTAAAAGATGAATTCTGGATTCAGCAAATGAATTCATGTGTGTTTGATGATAAGTATGGTATTCAAAAACAGCATAAAGGGCATGCTCCCATTGTTATTGAATATTCATCACCAAACACCAACAAGCCATTACACCTCGGGCATATCAGAAATAATCTTATAGGGCAGTCAGTATCCAGAATTTTAGAAGCAAACGGAAAAATTGTAAAACAAGTCAACTTGATTAATGACAGGGGTATTCATATTTGCAAGACAATGCTTGCATGGATGAAATGGGGTAATGGAGAAACTCCTTTTACAAATAACATGAAAGGAGACAAATTTGTTGGAGATTTGTATGTGAAATTTGAGAAGGAACTACAAAAGGAAATTCAAACGCTGACAGCAAAAAACATGAATGAAGATGAGGCCATGGAGTATTCAAAACTGATGGAAGAAGCCCGTGAATTACTGATTCAATGGGAACAAGACGATCCTGAGGTAAAGGCTTTATGGTCAAAAATGAACAAATGGGTACTTGATGGATTTGAAACAACATATAAAAGAATGAACATTGAGTTTGACAAATACTATTTTGAGTCAGAAACATATTTATACGGCAAAGATATCGTGTATGAAGGCCTTAAAAATGGACATTTTATTCAAAAGGACGACAAATCCATTTGGGCTGATTTGCGAAACGATGGACTTGATGAAAAAATTCTTCTTCGTTCAGACGGAACAAGTGTATATATTACACAGGATATTGGCACAGCACATATTCGCTACAATGATTTTCAGCCTGAAAAGATGATTTATGTTGTTGGTAATGAACAAAATTATCATTTTCAGGTATTGAAACTGGTGCTTGAAAATGCCGGTTTTGATTGGGCTAAAAATATTCACCATCTGTCATACGGCATGGTTGAACTTCCTGAGGGCAAAATGAAATCACGTGAAGGGAAAGTGGTAGATGCTGACGATTTGATGGATGAGATGTATGAAACTGCTAAAAAAATTGCAGCAGAAGCAGGTAAAGCTTCATCTCTTGAACAAGATGAAGCAAATAGAGTAATTGAAATGATTGCACAGGCAGCATTAAAATATTTTATTCTACGTGTTGATGCAAAAAAAAATATGGTTTTCAATCCAGAAGAATCAATTGATTTTAACGGAAACACCGGTCCATTTATTCAGTACACTCATGCACGAATTATGTCGTTGCTTGAGAAAGCCAGAAATTCAGGTTTTGAGCCCGCAATAATTGAAAAAGCGACACTACTTCCGCAAGAAAAAGAACTAATTATTTTATTAAGCAAATATCCTTCGGTAGTTCAAGAAAGCGCACAAGACATGAACCCATCTGTCATTGCCCAATATGCATATGAACTGGCAAAGGAGTATAACTCTTTCTATCAGAGTTTCCCAGTTTTAAAAGAAACCAATGAAATTTCAAGAACTATAAGACTTAACATCTCACATCTGTTAGCCAGGGTATTGGAATCAGCTTTTTACCTGCTTGGTATACAAATGCCCGGGATAATGTGACCAACAGGGACATCTCAGGACTTAACATAATTACCTGAAAAATTAAGTTTTTCATTTTCAACGTCTACTCTATCTGCCTGTTATCCTTTCAATTGCCTCATTTAAAATATGGTCAATTCCGCTTACATTATGGTCAGGCATAAGAGTCATATATACATCAGGAGGAACGCCGTTTTCCCAGTTATGTCCGTCAACACTCAGAGTTCTGGTAACTGAAAATCTGTAAGTCCATCCGTTTGGCAACTGGCCTCCGTTGGGCAATCCAAGTCCGCCACCCGTTGTATCACCAACAAGTGTAATATTTGGCAATGCATGACAAGAAAGGGCAAAGAAAGATGATGCACTGTAGGATCCTCTGTCAACAAGCACAACTACAGGTTTTAGATAGCGTTGTCCTGATGATGGTTCCACGAACACAGGCACAGGACTACTGAAAGTGGTATCGTTTTCTCCCATATATCCTGTTTTGATGCGTGAATAATACACCAATGTCTTATCATCAGTAAATCTTCCAAGAATTTGAAACACATTATCAACATAACCTCCGCCGTTCTGTCTGATATCAAAAATTAATCCCTCAGTATCTTCATATCTGGTAAACATATAATCAAAATGATTATTTGTGACAGAATTACTAAAACTTCCATACCTAATGTAAGCAATGCTGCCGTTTTCTAAAAACCCATGAATAAATGGCCCTGTATATTCCTGTTCATTGTTCAGATAATTATCTTTGATTATTCGGAAATTTATATTCACAGCTCCCAACGAGGATACATCATATCTGGATGTTTTAAATGGGGAAATCAAATTCACATGGCCGTCTTTCAATTCATTGAGCATGTTTGCCAAAACATCAAACAATTGTTCATCTGACATATCATTAGTAACCTGTGGTGAATATTTATAATATACTGAATCCCACTCCACTTCTTTCACATCGAAAAAGGCATAACCCATTTCAAGTTTCTGCCATAAATACACAAAATTGTTTCTCGGGTTGTTTTCAATGTCTTTTCCCAAAAAGGCTTTTTCGCATGAATAACAAAACAAAATCAAACATGGAATTAAAAATCCGATAATTTTTGGTGAGTAGTTTTTCATAATTCTAATTTTTTTTCGGACAAATTTCTGATAATTATTTAAATCTGTACAGAAGAGATAGTTGCAATGACTGATCTGCCATTTGCAAATACTGATTGAGAAATTGTTTACTGGAAAACAGGTTGAAATGATATGATATACCAACAGCATTTCCGTTTTCAAGAAATCGCAGCAATTCCAGTTTTGCTCTTACCCCTGTAAACAGCAACAAATGCCATTTATAATCATCAAACTCGTTTATCTCATTTGTAGTGGCATGAGAAACATAAGAGAAACCTGGCCTGTGAATCATAGTTCCGAATGGAACATCCAGCTTTATTCCAAAAGTATAATGACGTTCCGGCCTTATACAGTTTAAAAACCAAATTTTTTTCTCTTTTGCTTTCAGTGAAAAATCATACTGCACACGTCCGTTAATTGATAAAGATGAAAAGTTGTCCATAACAAACTGGCTGTTCATATAATGAGGCGACACTCTTACTGAGGTGTTGTGGCTAAGTCCGGCGCCTATCATCCAGATGAGAACAGCATCAGGCTCAGATGTGATATTTCTCAGATAATTCATTTGAACAAACACATTGTTTGCTGATGTAGAGTAGTTTTTATTTGATATATTGCGATTGTAACTCCCAAAAGCATACTCAATTGAAGCGTCCCAAATGTATTGAGGCTTTGTGGCTTTATGTGCAATGGAAAATACCGGCATATATCCTGAATAAACAAGAGGAGACACGCCCATGTCTCTGTATGATGCAGAAGAAATCCCTGCACCTGTTAAAACATAATGAAATGCTTTAATCTTTATCGTATCATTTTCTATATCCTGCCCAAAGGAAATCTGAAAAATCAACATCAGGAACAGAATTTGTATCAATCTTTTCATAAATTCATTGTTTCATTTAGATTTGTACGATGTTGTTTTTAATTGCATATTTCACAATATCAATAATTGTATGTAGTTCAAGCTTTTCAAGAATATTGAGTTTGTGTGATTCAACGGTCCTGGGGCTGATGTCAAGCTTTGCCCCAATTTCCTTATAACTGAGACCATCAGAAAATCCCCTGATTATTTCAATTTCACGTTCTGTAAGCAATATGTTCGGTTTGGGGTCATACTTTGAACTGATTTTGTTTTTATTGATATAATTTTTGATAATCATTTGGGCAACTGTGTGGGTAAAATATTCTTCCCCATTCATAGCCTTGCGTATTGCAGTTGCCAGTTCGTCTTCATTGCTGTTTTTTGGCAGTATTGAAAGCACTCCGGCATTGATGGCTTCATACACAGTTTCACTGTCCACATTGGCCGAAAGAATGATTTTTCTTATTTCAGGATGTGAGTCCTGAAGTGTTTCAGCAATTTCCAATCCACTTTTTCCGGGCATTTCAATGTCAAGAATAATCAAATCAGGTTGTTTTTTCTGAAGCAATAGTTCCAATTCATCCCAGCCTGAAGCTTCACCTGTCACTTCAAAATCAGAATCAAGCGAAAGTAATGCTCTGATACCATCCCGAATGATTGTATGATCATCAACCAGAAAAATTTTAACTGTTCCCATATGATTTTATAGTTTGTGATTGTCAATTAGCTCATGATTTTCTGTCAGTGGAACAGTAAATGTAAAAGTACTTCCTTTTCCCTGAACAGATTGTGCAAATATACGCCCTTTGTTGATTTCTGCAAATTCTTTACAGATAATCAGTCCGAAACCTGTTCCTTTTTCACTGTGATTGCCAATTTCTTTTGGATTCACATCAGACCTGAACAGTTTCTTTACATCTTCTTCGCTCAATCCAATGCCAGAATCAGTCACCGAAAAATGTGCTTCTTTGTTTTTCTGAAATACAGAGATACTGACAATACTACCTGTCTCACTGAATTTGATGGCGTTACTGCATAAGTTTCTTAAAATGGTTGTCAGCATACTTCGGTCACCATATACTGGTATTTGCAAAGTGTTTTCTATCTTAATTTCAATGTTTTTTGAAAGAGCCACTTCGAATAGTTGCTCATACACATACCCGGTAATCTGTTCAGCATCAATTTCTTCATAGAGAATTTTAATACGATTACTCTGTGTAAGTGCCCATTGCAAAAGTTCTTCTATCAGGTTTTTGTTTTGACGTGCTGCTTCATAGGTGGTTTGGATGTTTTTCTTCCTCAAATCATCATCCATTTTGTCATATTTTCTGTGTAACATGCCTGAAACAGACTCAGTCACTCCGGCAAGATTCTTCATGTCGTGAGAAATGATGGAGAACAGTTTGTTTTTTGTGTTATTCAAATCTTCCAACTGGATGTTTTTTAATTCAAGAGTTTGATTAATTTCATTTTTAAACTTCAAACGTTTGTAGTAGCTATAAACAAGCACAATCATCAATGCAAGAATAATAAAAAGAAATACACCAACAAATTTATTCCGTTGAATTTGAAGGTTTTGAATTTTTCGGTCTTTGTTTAGATTATCTATCTGCAGCTGCTGTTCTTTAAGCTTTTGTTCCTTTTCAGTGGTTTCAAAACGTGTTTGCAATTCAACTACTGTATTGTAATTATTAAGCTCTGTTTGTTTGTCTTTTTCATTACTATAGAGCTTAAAGAACTCAATAGCTTTTTGATAATTTCCTGTGAGTTGATAATAGTCTGAGAATGCAAGATAAACTTGAACAATAATATCCTGCAATGCCATTTGTTGAGCAAACTTTAAAGCTTTTTCCAAATGTTCAGAAACCAAACTGGCTTGTTTGAGCTGAATATAGCATTGTGCAATTCCAAGGTGTGAACTAGCCATTCCCTGAATGTGGTTAATTTGTTCTCTGAGTTCAAGTGACTGAAAATAAAAATCAAGTGCTTGTGTGTATTTGTTTTGTTTCTGAAAAACAACCCCCATATTATGCAAATTGGTTGCAAGTCCTTCGGTATTATTAAGTGTTTTAAAAACATCAGCAGCATTGTTAAAATAAATAATTGCTTTGTCCAAACTGTCAATGTTTTCATAAAGGCTTCCGATATTTCCAAGAGTGAGAGCAACACCCTTCATATCATTGAGGTTTTGTTTAATTTTTAAAGACCTGTGATAATAATCAAGAGCTTCATTAATTCTTCCCATTTTCCGGCATAATAAACCGAGATTATTCAAAGAGTATGCAATACCCTGCTGATTATCAAGCTTTTCTTCAATCTCCAGCGAAATAAGCAGATATCTCAAAGCATCTTCAAAATTTCCCTGAAAGGCATAAACAAGTCCCATATTATTGGCTGCATATGCAATACCTTCCTGAAAATTAATGAGTTGATAGTTCTCCATTGCATCTTGATAATAAGAAATTGCAGTATGCGTATTCCCCGAAATCTCTTTAAGAATACCAAGATTAATCTGACAATCAGCAGTTTTTCTGAAAAATTTTCTGTTTTGAAAAATTTCCAGAGCTTTGATATAAAACATTTCTGCCCAATCCAGTTGGTTCTCATCAAACATATAATCGGCAATGGCATAATATAATTCAGCAAGATCAAAGGCCTTAAATCCATTTGTTTTGAAATAATCAGATACAACAATTGAAACCTCCTGCCTTAAACTATCATTCATCTCTCCCAGTTCATTTGTTACAAATGCCTCTTTGTGATATATGGTGTCAGAAAAAACCTTCATAGGAATTACAATGACAAGTAACAACAAAAACAATATGATTTTTCTGAAATTCCGGTTCATTGATATATTATTCTCAATTGACAAAACTACAAAAAATTAATTTGAGGAATTAGCATCTATCTTATTGTGGTGTAATAAGAATAAATACTAGAAATATTAGGACAAATAGGAAATTTTCACTTGACTGATAAATCAGGTGTCTGTTAATAACAGTTTTCAATTTCAGAAGATTACTCCTTTACAAATTTACCAAATAAAACAGATTCACTTGTTTGCACAACAATTATGTAAATACCTTCAGCAAACGAATGCACAGGAATAACAAATTGCATTTCATTAAGACTGCTACCATCATAGACTTCAATTGTCTGAGATACACTGTTGAGAATGCTTATTCTTTCTGCTTTTTCTCCGTCCAGTTGTGACAAATCAATTGTAATACTTTCACTGGCAGGGTTTGGATAAACTGTGAACCCGGACAAGCTCACCTCAGGCAAACTCACTGTACTCACATTAACCTGAACAGTCATTGTATCACTTCCACAGCTGTTTTGTGTGATTAAAGTCACTGTATAATCTCCATCAGCTGCGTATGTATGAACAGGATTGGTATCCCAGCTTTCATTGCCGTCACCAAATGTCCAGTGATAGGTATTGCCTGTTGAGTTGTTGGTGAAACTCACCTGTAAACCATTAATTGCATAGGTAAAATCAGCATGGGGTGGCAATTCACCATCAATAACGATAGTGTTTGTTACTGCATTGCAGGCTCCTGATTCTATGGTTGCATAGTAGCTGCCGGGTTGTGTCAGATAAATATAGTCTGTGGTTTCTCCGCCGGGTTGCCAAACATATGAAACATTTGCAGGTCCGGTGAGCAATACAGAGTCAGCTTGACAAAGAGAAGTTCCTGGCCACGCTGTTATAGTGGTATCAGCAATAAGCACATTGACTTCTTTTGAGGCTGGTGCACTCAGGCAAAATACTTCAACTTCCCAATCATAGAAAAAGTAGTAATACTTTCCGGCATTGGGATAACCTGCACTGCTTCTGTTTATTGAAAGAATACCCGGAATCACATAGGGATAAAAATCTGGGCCGTTCGGGTCTCCGTTACGATATAATTTGTTGTATTGTCCTGCATCAATTTTGTAATCATTGTCAGGCATGAGAATATAATTAAGCTGAATTCTGTTCATCCCGGTTGAAAGCATATGTGTTGATGTGTATACAACATTGTTGTTTCCGTCACGAACTGTAAAAGTACGGTTGCCGTTATCCTGAGCATATACAGTAACTGCCTTCAGACTGATTGGTTGCATGACATCAAATCCCAAATGGTGTGAAGTAGATGCATTAAAATATCCCCCTGCACCGGAGTTGTTTGGTTTTGCTCCTGCATATGAACCACCTGTTTGAAAATCTCTGCACCAAAATGTTGTGTTTGGTGTGTTTGCATAATAAACCAACGTATCAGTGTATGCAATTGGAGAAAGGGATGAAGGACTGTCATACCATAAAACATGTAGAGAACTACCTCCGGGTATTTTAACTTCTTCTGAACGGCAAACAGTCATCACAGTATCATTGAGACCAGATGGACGATTTATGCCGATGAGGGCAGGCATCAAAAGTGTATCACTGCCAAAGCTGTTGGTAGCGATTAATTGTACATTGTAAACACCATTATTTGTGTATTCATGAACCGGATGTTGCAAAGTTGATGTGACACCATCACCAAAATCCCATTCCCATGCAAAAGGCTGATGCAGACTTTGATCCTGAAATGCAATGATATTGCCACACATGTCCGCAAAATCATAATCAAAGAGAGCAACAGGCGGAATCGATTGCTGAGTACAGTTCCAGTGCAGTTCAAATCCCTGATATATTGTGTTGTTTGGCGCGTAGAAAGAAACAGTGACAGTATCATTGGGAACACTGATGATACCAACGGGAACATTGTTGTTGCAATAAGTACCGATAACAGTTCCATTGACAGGATTGCCTGATATAATTCTCACATAAGCATTATTACATCCGGATGAAGCTTCTACATCAAAAGAAACAAAGTTCAGGGCAATTTCACTTGCTCCGGGTGAGGTAATAATGGTGTGGCAATCACTGCCTGATAAATATGGATTGGTATAACCATTATCAAATAAAACACCACTGCATGACTGAATGTTTTGTGTTCCTGTAAGTGGTTGAATGTGAGTACAAATACTGTCCACAAAAACTGGTTTTATAATCGTGTCATTGCCATTTGGTGAATGAGCAATGAGTGTGATATTCTTCATTCCGCCTGTTGAAAAATACACTGAATGAGGTCCTGATCCCTGTGCTGTTTGCGGCTGTGCATCAAGTCCAAAGTTCCAATCCAACTGCGTGATAAATCCTGAAGATCTGTCTTCAAAAACAACAGCCTGTTCAAAACATGGAGAATAGGGATATACCACCTCAAAATCAGCAATGACACATTGTCCGGTCATTTGAATATTCTGAATATAAGGTTTTGTATTGGGAGCAGAAATTGTAAGTACAAGATTATTAGATGCGGTGGGAGAAAAAACAATACTTCCGCTACCGTTTTGCAGATATGTCATCCCAATAAGTTGTCCATCAGCCAAAAGTGTGGCCATGGCATCCTGTATGTTGCATGAGTTTATCTGTAGTGTGGTATCCTGACAGTGAATTGAATTTTGATGAGAAGCAGTAATTACCACTGGCATTTGAGTGAAAATTCTTGTGGCAGGATCACCGAAATAATGAAAAATATTGTGCTGATAAGCGCCCAATCCCCAGTCATCACCCCATGTTTGCATCATCCTAAGAAGTGCCTGATCAGCAACATCTCCCATGGTAAGAATGGAGTCGTGTGGAGTGATTGTTCCGGAGACATGTCCTGTACCTGTGAAATTTGGAATTAAACCGGGTTGTGCAAAAATTGCATCAATAACTCCCATTGCAATTCCATCATTATAGCCACTGTAACTCACTTCGGCATGACCAAATACCCCAACAGCACCGCCATTTGCATGTCTCAAAAATGCTTCAGAAAAACATTCAGGAACAAGAAACTTACCTGTTTGACAATTAATACTGGCAACAATTGGCCATTTGTCAGGATTATCAAGTGAAGCAACATTGGTGTTGTTGAAAGCAGGATCGCCCCAGCCAAGGTCATAACCATGATCACGATGATACACAATAAAAGTACCATCGTTGATAAATGTTCTGATGTTATTTGCATTGCCTGTCCATGGAAAACCAGGTTTGCGCAAATAAGTTGGAACAGATTCACCGGCACTATAGTATGTGTTATTCCAATAAAGAGGAGTTTTGGTTGATCCGGTATAGTAAACTCTGTTCACAGTTTTACCGGTTTGGGTTGTAAGATATTGCAGAATTTCTTCAGCTGTTTGTGCAAATCTTCGGTCAGCATATGAATCAGAATTATCATCCTGATAATACGCTGCAGATAATGCAGTTTCATAAAATGAAGCCTGCATCACAGGATTTTTCTCGTATTGAATGATTTTCTGAACAACAGTATTTGCCTGACTTGCAGAAGTAACAGAAACACGGCCTATGGCAATATCAGCAACATAATCATTAGCCCCATCAAGACAAACATATGGTTTGTCAGTTGGAAATATTCCAAGAGATGTATTGTATTGATTTCCAGGCAATTTGTTGTGATCTCCGATAAGTAACAAATAATCAGGCTTTTGTAAAGGAGAAAAATATCGGTTTCTGATAGTGTTGGTAACATCAGTTGCTGTCCAGTATGAAGATGAATAAATTTCAGTTTTGTAGCCCGTTTGTTCTCTCCATGTAGCTATTGCATTGGCTGCATCTATGTAATCTTCATGTGTGATAATCATGTAAACAGGGGCATTGTCAAGTTCCTGGCTTTTTTGAACCGGAACATTGAAGGCCTGATTCACTGTAACATTCTTTAACACACTTCTTCCTGTAGCTGATACGTAAATATTACTGTTTGTGATTCCTGATGAAAGATTCTCTGCAATGATTTCAAAACGGCGATGTACAATCAGAGTCTGAGTGTAAGGATTATAACTGAAAGGACATATACGAACCATGAAAATATTTTGACCTTTGTAATTCTGATTGGAAAAAATAATTGCTTGGTTATCAGGGTATTGAATGTCACTCTGGTAGAATCCATGATCCATTGTAAATACAGGCTCAGGAGTTCCCACCAGGTCAACTGGCATTCCAATCCAGGGATAAAGAAGAATATTTTTTATTGTATCTGCCTCTAATGAGACAAAACTAATTTCAGGATTTACAGATTGAGCCCCAATGATGATATTATATGACGGCAAAGCAGCTTTCCCAATATCCTGAATATAACCTGCTCCTTTTATAAAAGGGATATGCCACACCTTGTTGTCATGGTGCACTATGTTAAAATGTACATCCTGCCCAATGGAATATTCAATTATGAATGTACTGAGGTCATCTGTAATGACGTGGCTTGTAATTGGTTGATTGTCCTGTGCATAGATTGAAAGGCAAACAAGCACAGCAATAATTGAGAAAAAATGTTTCATAGGGAGTTAAAATTTGGTATAAAAGTACAAATAATAACAATGGTTTTACAAAAAAGGTTTGCAGGAACAATAAAAAAAAGGCGGAAAAATTTTCCGCCTTCTTCAAAAAAATAATTAATGAAAAGTTACTTTACAATAAGATTTAAAGTTTCTGAAACTTTTAAAAGCTCACTGAAAATTCTGATGTTGTAAATGCCAGCTGGTAAACCAAGGCTAACTGCATATTCTGATTGTGGAACAAACTGCATTTCGGTTGATTTAACAATTTGTCCGGTTTCATTGATGATTTGAACTGTATACATTCCGTTCATTTCAACACCAGTTTTTATGTAAACGTAGTCAGAAGCAGGATTGGGATAAATTTCAAATTTATCTGCTTCTATCTCTCCAATGTTAGTTGAGTTATTAACTGATGTAGCAAGCGTATCGTTTGAATTGTCATCGTCTCCTGCAAGTTCAGTCCATGAAACAACATTGATGACTCCTGCAGCTGAAAAATCGAAAGTACCTGTGAAAGTATAGTCATGAGTAGCTCCAGGGTTAACAGTAGCAGAAACGGTTTGCGTTTCAACTGTACCACCATCAATTTGCAAGGCTACATCAAAGTTTGATTCAGCTTCGTTACCAAAATTTTGAATTGTCACAGTCACAGTTTCAGCATTGGTAAGTTCACCTGATAAAGGAGCAACAAGAGCAATAACACCAATATCATGAACTGGAGTCACAGTGCCTGAACTTTCAACCAAAAACTCATCAATACCGATATAGTTACTGTTAGATCCTGAAGGGCCTCCGTTTGTAACAAAATATCTGAAAGCAATTCTGCATGTTGTAGGAGTAGCCAAACCAGATATTGTAGCAGTAAATTCAGTCCATACATCAGGATAGCCTCCCACTGTGAGTGATGGGTTTACTTCATTGAGTAAAACAGTAAAGTCACCTGTTGAATTGGCATCTGCACCAACATTGGTAGTGCCCAGTGGATTAAGCCACAACTGAAGTCTGTCAGGCCAGTTTGAGCCAGTGGTAGTTCTTGTCCAGAAGCTGACTTCATCTCCGTTCTGAAGGGTAATTTGAGGTGTAATCATCCAGTTGCTGATAGTACTGGCTCCAGCTACACTGTTGAAATTAACACCAAGATAAGCAGTTGAGGCACCCTGATAAGCAGGAAAAACAGTTTCATTTCCCTGAAAATAACCTACTGTACCAACAGGTGAACTCATATTTGTTTCAACCCAACCCAGCCCGGGTAACAAGGTGATATCATCAAAGTTTGCGCTGATGACTGTAGTTTGTGCTTGCACACTGCCGGCGAAAACAAAGAGGATGAGTACTAATAAAATGTAAATTTTTTTCATTGTATAAATTTTTTAAGGATTAATACTGCAAAATTATGAAATAAATTTTTACAATAAATAGAAAATGTTTAAAAAAATCATAAAAAAGAAAAAGTAGATTTTAAAATAAAAAGGACACTAACAAATTTCCCTTAAAGAGAATTTAAAAAATGTTTACGTTTGCAAAAAATAATTGTCATGGAAAAATACTCAGGTTTAAACTCAATGCTCATTCATGGAGGAGAGATGGATGATGAATTCGGAAGTGCAGTTGTCCCAATTTATCAGACATCAACTTTTAAGTTTCGCAATGTCAAGCATGGTGCAGATTTATTTGCTGGCAAAGAAAAAGGATACATTTACACAAGAATCGGCAATCCAACAATTGAAGTGTTTGAAAAGAAAATGGCACTCATTGAAAACGGATGCGAAGCCATAGCCACTTCTTCGGGGATGGGTGCGGTTTCAACTGCCTATATTGCATTGCTTTCGGCAGGCGACCATATGATTTCCACAGCGGCTGTTTATGGCCCCAGCAGAAACATTATGGAAAATCATTTTAAAAGATTTTCAATCGAAAGTACATACATCAGTACAGTGAATCCGGATAATGTGAAATCCGCCATTCAGCCCAACACCAAGATGATTTATCTGGAAACTCCCACCAATCCTACAATGGAAATTACTGATATTGAGCAGGTTTGCAAAATAGCACATGAAAATGGAATCATTGTGGTGGTTGACAATACATTTGCAACTCCCGTATTGCAAAAGCCTCTTGATATGGGAGCTGATATAGTGTTGCATTCGCTGACCAAATATATCAACGGACATGCTGATATTGTGGGTGGAGTTCTTGTGGCAAAGGAAAAGGCTGTGTGCGACAAACTAAGGGCAGTGATGATTGGATTTGGCTGTAACATGGATCCGCATCAGGCGTTTTTAGTTTACAGAGGGATGAAAACCTTGAAACTCAGGGTGGAAAAAGCACAGGAGAATGCTGTGAAAGTGGCAGATTTTCTACAAAATCATCCAAAGATTGAGTGGGTAAAATTTCCCGGGCTGAAATCACATCCACAATATGAACTGGCTTCCAGACAGATGTCAGGGCCAGGAAGTATGATCTGTTTTGAACTGAAAGGTGGATATAATTCAGGAGTGAATATGCTGAATAATGTTCATTGCGCTCTTCTTGCTGTTTCATTGGGAGGAGTTGAAACTCTCATTCAGCATCCTGCATCCATGACACATGCTGGTGTACCTGCAGAAAAAAGGCAGGCTGCAGGAATAACAGACGGACTTGTGAGAATGTCTGTTGGCATTGAAGACGTTGAAGATATTATTGCTGATATGGAACATGCTCTGACTTTTGCCTGAAAAAAATAATTATTTACAATTGAATTTATCATTAATTTTGCTGCTTTCAGTAAAAAAAAAAACTGATTTATGCAAGAAACAAAGTATGTTTTTGTAACCGGAGGAGTTGTTTCATCACTTGGAAAAGGGATTGTTTCTGCCTCACTGGCCAAGCTTTTGCAAGCAAGAGGGTTCAGTGTTGCAATTCAAAAGCTTGATCCATATATTAATGTGGATCCCGGAACACTCAATCCTTATGAACACGGAGAATGTTATGTCACTGATGACGGAGCTGAAACAGACCTTGATTTGGGACACTACGAGCGTTATCTTGATATTCCCACATCTCAGGCAAATAATGTAACAACAGGCAGAATTTATCAATCGGTTATTGATAAAGAACGTAAAGGAGATTATCTTGGAGAAACTGTTCAGGTCATTCCTCATATCACAGATGAAATTAAATACAGGGTGAAATTACTTGCATCAAATGGGAATTATGATTTTGTAATTACTGAAATTGGAGGTACAGTTGGTGACATTGAGTCTTTGCCCTATGTTGAGGCTGTACGTCAGATGAGATGGGAGCTGGGAAACAAGTGTATCACGATACATCTCACTCTTGTACCCTATATTCCCACAGCCGGAGAATTGAAAACCAAACCCACACAGCATTCGGTAAAAGCATTGCTTGAACAGGGAGTGCAGCCTGATATCATTGTTTGCAGAACACATATGTCTTTGAATGAACAACTGAAGAATAAGATTGCTCTTTTCTGTAATGTGACACCCGATGCTGTTGTTGAATGCATTGATGCTGAATCAATTTATGATGTTCCGCTCCTGCTTCGTGATGAAAAACTTGACGAAGTTGTTTTAAGAAAAACCAATACAGTTTCCAGGAAAGAACCTGATTTAAAACAGTGGAAAAAGTTCCTGTTTAAACTCAAAAATCCCACTTCAACTGTGAAGGTGGCACTGATTGGAAAGTATGTGGAACTAAAAGATGCTTATATCTCAATTTCAGAATCATTTATTCATGCAGGCACAGCGCATCAGGTGAAAGTTTGTGTTGATAAGATACACTCTGAAAATCTGACAGAAGATAATTATGAAAAGCATTTAAAAGGTTTTCATGGAATTCTTGTGGCTCCGGGATTTGGCGAAAGAGGAATTGAAGGAAAAATACTTGCAGTGAAATATGCAAGGGAGAATAAAATTCCTTTTCTTGGGATTTGTCTGGGAATGCAGGTAGCAGTCATTGAGTTTGCCCGAAACGTTCTAGGTATGGAAGGTGCTCATTCAAAAGAGTTTGACAGAAGAACTCCGTATCCTGTTATTGATATTATGGAATCCCAGAAGAAAATTACAGGTAAAGGCGGTACAATGAGGCTTGGGGCATATCAATGTAAAGTTTCTCAGGGTTCAAAAGCCATGAGTTTGTATAAAAAGGATTTAATAACAGAAAGACACCGTCATCGTTATGAGTTTAACAATAAATATCTGCAGCAGTTTGAAGAAAAGGGAATGATTCCGGTTGGTATTAACCCCACAGAAAATCTTGTTGAGATGGTGGAACTTAAGGATCATCCATGGTTCATCGGGGTGCAGTTTCATCCTGAGTATAAGAGTACTGTGGCTCATCCACACCCCTTGTTTGTTGGTTTTGTTGATGCGGCTGTGAATTTGTCACACAAGAAGAAAAAATAGCCCCAACAAATTTTCTGATTGAATCAAAAATAAGAACTTCTATACAGCATTAAAATTTTTCTTCAGGCTGAAAGCCTGAATTTAGTTCAGCCTGAGGCAGCGCCTCAGGAAAAAAGCACAACACAAAGCAGGCGCTCTGTGTTTCGACAAGCTCAACAACCAGAGCAGCTTAACAAATGTGGTC
>CAZGIW010000062.1:0-22765 GCA_964526285.1 uncultured Bacteroidales bacterium
CCACAGTAGATGTAGCCGGAGGTATTGATGACTGTATGCCCCCTCATGTTGTAGTTCCCAATATTTTCAGTCCCAACGGAGATGGAGTCAATGATGTGCTTTATGTTCTTGGAGAAGGCATTGTTGAACTAGAATTTGAAATTTACACACGCTGGGGCGAAAAGGTATTTGAAACCACAGACCTCAATTCAGGCTGGGATGGAACGTATAAGAATAAGCCCATAGATGCGGCAGTTTTTGTCTGGCATCTGAAAGTTGAGTTCAGCGATGGCTCCAAAGAAAGCCTGAAAGGAGATGTAACTCTGGTGAGATAACAATCAACAGTGCGGAATTAAAACACGATATCCATTGACACTTTTTCCTTGTCATTGGGGTGAATTTTTGCCTTGAAAGATTTTCCGATGACAGATTTGAATTTATCAACCATTTCACTTTGCAGTGTGAGTTCTCTTCTAACTCTATACACATTTTCACCTGCAGTTTGAACATCGAAAATTAAAAAAACGACTGGTTTAAAATCTTCTGATTTTCCGGTATCTTCAAGACCAATAATGGTGACCATTCCTTCCTTACCGCTCTTTTCTACCAGTTCATGATCCATTTGGGTCCAACCTTTACCTCCTACTTTTGGTTTAGAAGCAGCTGTCACCCGTTTTTGGTCAAAAACAATTTTTTTCTCATCCTGCTTGTCAACCTTTACAGGAATCTGTGCACCGGGTTGAAGCTGAGGAACTGTGGCTCTTGGAACCAGAATATCCATGCTCACTTCAAATGGATTTCTGTTTTGCATTTTTACAGAAAAAACAAGATTTAACACAGGCTGGTCATTAATAGTCAACACACCTCCTCCGCTGTTTTCTCCAATGCTTAAAACTGTTGCAACGCCCTCTCTTCCTGTGGATAATATCTGTTGAGCTATCTTGCCGCTTCCCCAAAACATCCTGTATCCTCCTCCTGAAAAAATCATTTTAAAAAAGCCAAAAAATGGAATCATTGTTAATACAACAATCAAAATAACACCAATAATAATTGCTGTCTCAAAAGTTGATGCTCCATACTTTTCTGTAATATACTGCTCATTGGTTGCAAGTAAAATCATGGGAATTACTCCAACAAAAGGCAGAAAAAAACGCAACATAAATTTCTTATTCATTGTTTTAGCTGTTTGATTGATTTACAAAAATACATTTTTTTTAAATTCATCTACACTATTTTTCAACTCACATTTTTTACAATTTCTAATATGTATATCTTTGCTTCAGTATTTATTTTATACCTAAATGATTTAACATGGAATTTCACATCCTAAAAGCTACTGAAACTGATTATCCAGACATACTTGAATGCATCAAAGAACTGGCATTGTTTGAAAAAGCGCCTGAAAAAGTTAGCAACAATCTTGAACAAATGACAAAAGAAAAAGATTATTTTCAATCTTATATTGTACGGGATAATCAGGGCAATACTCTAGGCTTTGCATTATATTTCTTTGCATACTATACATGGGTAGGAAAATCTCTCTATCTTGATGATATCTACATAAAGGAAGAGTTTCGCAATCTTGGTATTGGCAAAGCACTGCTGAAAAAGATATTTGAAGTTGCCAAAACTGAGAATTGCTCACGCGTTCGGTTTCAGGTGCTTGACTGGAACCTGAATGCCATTGAATTTTACAAAAAGACAGGAGCAACGCTTGATAATGAGTGGATAAACTGTGATTATGACAAAGATTTTGTTTCGAAGGGCATGGAATAAATTTTGATTTCTCTGATAATTCCAATGTTTTTGCTCAGGGCTAAAGCCCTTCGCATAGTAAAATGCTACAAATTGCATCCTTAATCTCTTCCGTCAATGCTACTCGAATATGGTTTTTGTCATGAAATTTGCATCTTCGAGCAAATTTACATGCCAAAAACCTTTCCATGATTTATCTTTTTCCTGAGGCGCTGCCTCAGGCTCAAATAATTTAAGGCTTTCAGCCTGAAAAACCCTTGTTACCCTAAGTTTTAGAGAAGGGGAACTCTCGTTACTGCGCGATTTTTACACTGAGTCAGGTCTAAGTGATATCCCGTGGTATTGCGAAAATTAAGCTTTTCTCACCTCACCCCCATCCTCTTCTTTTCAAGACAAATAAACTGACTGAGAATAACAGCAGTGGCACCCCAAATTTTGAGGTATTTCAAATCATAACAGGGTGCAGTAACCATCCCTCTTATGGTTTTAAATTCACTGTTGATTATACATGCATCATCAGACAAACTTTTCAAAGGAATATGAATAATCTCTGCTACTTCAGCAGGATTGGGAGTGAGCATGGGTTTTGTTTCAACCATTGCCACATATGGATCCATCAGAAAATTACTTGGTGGGACATAAAGCGATGACAAGCTGCATAAAACATGATCTTTTTCTAATCTCAGTCCGGTTTCCTCCCATGTTTCGCGAATTGCAGTATCAAGTGTATTTTCATCACCAGCAACGTCATCATAGCGACCACCCGGAAAAGCTATTTGTCCGCTGTGCACTCCCATATCTTCTGTTCTCCTGATAAAAACAACCATTAATTCATCTTGTTCATAATAACAAACAATCATCACTCCGCTTTTCATTGGGTTGACTGCTTGATCGGGTAGCATTTGCCTGCCCTCAGGTATCAGTTTTGAAACAGATACTCCACAAGCATCCAACTGATTTTCTGAAATATTTTTATAATAATCTTTAAAATCCATAACACAAATATCAATCTCTTTAAAAAAAACATCCAATAATGCACAAAATTAATTGAAAACTTTATAATTCCTCTTTAATGCTTAGTAAATTTTATTAAACATATAGCAAAACTTGTTTAACTTTGATCAAAAAACCACACACAATGAAAAAAATTTCAGCTTTGCTAATTATTTGCTTTCTTACAATCCTGATTACAAATGCCAATGACGGCACGTTTTATATGAGCGGCAATCAGTTAATCCCAATAACAGAAACAGACATTGAAGTTAAAAAGGAGATATTAAAAATCAGAAAAATTAGTCCTGGGCTCATTGAAGTGGATGTGTATTATGAGTTTTACAATCCTGTTGGACAGAAGTCTCTTATTGTCGGATTTGAGGCCATGCCACCTGAAGGTGATGTGGATGTGAATGTTGTTCACGAAAAGCACCCGTTTATGAAAAACTTCACAGTAGAGATGAACAAGCGATATCTCCAACATGAAGTGGCAATTGTTCCTAAAAAGAATTATTTTCAAAATAACAAATTCAACTCATACAGCGAAGAAGACATAATCCAAAAGATGCTTGAGGGGAACTACTTATCTGATTATTTGTATGTATATTACTTCAACGCCACATTTGAGCCTGGGCTGGATATTATCAGACACACATATACTTTCAATATTTCCGGCTCTGTTGACCTTGGGTTGTACTTTAATTATGTTCTGACAGCCGCCAACAGGTGGGCAAACGGCCAGATTGATGATTTCACCCTTATTATTGACATGGGAGAATTTGAAACCTATCATATCAACAGCACTTTTTTTTCAAAACCAGCTGAGTGGAAGATTGATGGTAAAGGAAAATATTCACAGGTCAGTTCAGATGAAAATTATATGTTTGACTTGCCCGCAGTCAAATTTCATATAATAAACGGAAAAATAACTTTTTCAAAAATGAATTTCAGACCGGATGGTGAATTGTTTTTATATACAGGCTTTTTCTATGGCTACAGTGACGAGCCTTTTAGTTATAAAACTGATTATCTCCCATTGGCCATAAGAAATCAGACAGCCTTATCTGAACCTGCCGACGAAATGTCGAAAAAAGTTTTGCGTAACCTTCCCTTTGCCAGAAGAGGCTTTGTATTTAAGACAACTGAAATACAGAAATACTATGAAACGATGGTTGACTGGTACATTCCTGACACAAACTATACGGGAACACTGGAATCACTTACACAGGAAGAAAAAGACTGGATTGAGAGATTTAAATAATCTGTTTGTTATTATATACATCTATCAATTGTCCTGCAACTTTATCAGCAGTATAGCTTCCCAAAATAAATTCACGCAATTTTTGAGGCACATAAACTGAATGGTTTTCAAGCATTGTTTCCAAAGCCCGGGCTAGAGCTTCAATGTTACCAGCAGGCACTGTGATTCCCATTTCAGGTGTGATTATTTTACCCAATCCTGCAACATCTGTTGAAACAACCGGAACACCGCATGCAAGACTTTCAAAAACCACGATAGCAAATGTTTCATAGTTGCTACTAAGCACACTGAATGTGGCTGACTTCAATACTTCAGCAAGATTTTCATTTTCAAGCATGCCGTGAAAAACCACAAAACTGTCAATACCCAAATTCATTGCCTTCTTTCTAATAAATTCAATGTCCATTCCAGTTCCTACAAGGTGCAACTTAAAATCACTTCTTTTTTCCTTAAGCAACAACGCAGCCTGCAACAAACCACTGATATTTTTAGATTTATCTTCAAAGCAACTGATATGCACAATTTTTTTAGCTGAAAAATCAGGTTTTGACGCAGCAATATCAAATAATTTTTCATCAATTACATTGGGAACAATTTTATAGTTGGCTTTTATACCTACCTTTTTCATAGAATTCATCAGAAATTCAGAAGGGACAATAACTGCTTTGGCTTTTTTAGCAACACGTTTTGTGTAGCATTTTCTAAGAAATCCCGTATATTTATAATTTTCAGGAATGTAACGCGACCAGTGCTCTGAAACAACAAAAGGAATGTTGAGTTTTTTTGCCAACCCACATGCAATCACAGCAGTTCTTGTAAAAATATTGGCATGAATAAGATGCGGGCTGCCATAATTCTCAGTATATTTCTGAACACCAAGCACAAAAGCTTTTCTAAAATTTAGAATATTTATAATTGGATTTTTTGATGCTTTAAAAAACACTCTGATTTCGGGCAATTTCCCATCAAACATATCTTCCTGAATAACATAACCATCTTCAGAACCTGTTGGAAAAACAGCCACAACTCCACATTTGATTTTTTCAGACAGAGAAAGAGCCTGTTTCCTCACAAAGAGACCAAACATTGGGTCATCATTATGTGGATACCAGGGAGATAGAAACAGGACATTTTCAACCATGCTCCCCTAATATGAAGGATTCATTCCCAGATGATACATAAGAAAACTCTGAACATCAGCAGCTTCGTCAATAATTTTGGAAATAGGTTTGCCGGCACCATGCCCTGCCTGTGTATCAATTCTGATTAAAACAGGATTGCTGCCTTTGTGTTTCTCCTGCAAAACAGATATATATTTATAGGAATGTGCAGGCACCACTCTATCATCATGATCTGCTGTGGTTACCATCGTTGCCGGATAATGAATTCCTTCTTCAATATTATGAACAGGAGAATATTTCAGCAAATAATGAAACTCTTCCTCAATATCACTTGAGCCATAATCTCCTGTCCAGGCCCAGCCAATAGTAAATTTATGAAAACGAAGCATGTCCATAACACCCACTGCAGGCAATGCAACTTTAAACAAATCAGGACGTTGATTGGCACATGCACCAACCAGCAAACCACCGTTTGAGCCACCCTGAATTCCAAGTTTTTCTGATGATGTATATTTTTCAGAAATCAGATATTCTCCGGCTGCAATGAAGTCATCAAATACATTTTGCTTCTGCAGTTTTGTTCCTGACATATGCCAGTCTTTTCCAAACTCCCCTCCTCCTCTGATGTTGGCAACTGCATATATTCCACCGTTTTCCAGAAATGGCACCAGTGAAACAGAAAAACGTGGTGTCAGACTTACATTAAAACCACCGTAACCATAAAGCAAACATGGATTTTTCCCGTTGAGCTGAGTCCCTTTTTTCATGGTAATAAACATGGGAACCTTTGTTCCATCTTTTGATTCATACCACACCTGTTCTGTTACAAAATCTTTGAAATTAAAATCAACCTGGGGTTCAAAATATGGCTTCAATTCTCTTTTCTCCAGGTCAAACATATAGCCTGATGAAGGATGTGTGTATGACATGAATCCAAAATACATCATATCATGCTGCCTTGTTCCACTTAATCCGGAAACTGACCCAATGGTAGGCATTTCAATATCATACAGATATTTTCCTGTGAAATCATAAACCTGAAGCCTGTTAAAGGCATTTTCCAAAATCTGAATCACGATAAAGCTTTTGGTAACCAGCACATTTTGCATCACAAAATCCTGCTCATCAATAAATTTTGTCCAGTTGTCAATATGAGGATTTTCCGGATCGGCCAGCATCAGTTTGTATTTGGAAGCGCCATCATTTGTGTACATCAGGAAATTTCCATCAATAATATCAATAAAAGAATACGTGTATTTGAATTCTGTGTTTGTCATCAATTTAAAACCGCCAATGGCATTCTCCGGTTTGGAAACATATAATGCATTGTTGCTGGTTGACTGTGATTCGGAAAGGAACAGCCATTGCTGATCTTCATCAATACGGGTACGATATGTGCGCAGTGGCTCTGTTGGATGTCTGAAAATCAGTTTGTCTTCAGACTGAGGAGTATTCAGTTTGTGATAATACACTGTATGGTATTCATTTTTTCCTGAAAGTGCTTTGGTTTCATCTTCAGGTTCATAACGACTGTAGAAAAACCCATCCTTATACCATGTTATACCGCTGAATTTCAACCATTTTAAATGATCTGAAAGATTTTTTCCGGTCTCTACATCTATCACATAAGCTTCATTCCAATCAGATCCACCCCTTGAAATCAAATAGGCAAAATACTTAGCATCATGCGACATGGAAGCACCTGCAACAGAAACAGTTCCATCATCTGACAACAAATTGGGATCAAGAAGTATTCTGGGCATGGATCGCCTTGCATCACTGACAAATATTACACTTTGATTCTGCATGCCAGTATTGTGTGAAAATAGCATTTTATCTTTATAAATTGACGGAATGGACTGACGTTCAAAATTCCATAATTGCTCTAATCTTGCTCTCAATCCTTTTCTGAAAGGAATTGATTCAAGATGAGCAAAAGTAACTTTGTTTTGAGCCTCAACCCATGCTTTTGTTTCATCGCTGTTTTCATCCTCAAGCCAACGATAAGGGTCATTCACTTCAACGCCATGATATACATCCACATGGTCGGTTTTTTTAGTCACAGGATATTTGATAGTTTGAGCAAATGCAAACTGAGCCACAAACATCACACATGCAATTCCAAAAAATTTATTTTTCATAATTACTCCAATTTTTTGACAAATATAAACCGTTTTTCTCAATCATATTGTGCGATTTATATAAACATTGCAAAAGAATCGTCGAAACCACTATGATTACGACAAATACCATACATACACTGAATAATATATTTCCCGCAAATTTGTTTCCATGATGTAGTAACAAACAAAAAATAATTATCTTTGCAAAAACATCTTTCAATGAAGTACTTAGATCCGAAAAACGATGTTATTTTCAAAAAGATTTTTGGGCAACAACCAAACATTTTGATGAGTTTTCTCAATTCCATGCTTCCACTGGCCGAAGGTCAGGAAATTGTGGAACTGGAATACCTGTCGCCCGAAATGATACCCGAAACTTTTTTGGAAAAGTTTACCTCAGTGGATGTTCGCTGCAAAGACAGCAGAGGCAGACAGTTTTTGGTTGAAATGCAAATGAACTGGACAACAGCTTTCAAGCAAAGAGTGTTGTTCAACGCTTCAAAGGCCTATGTAACACAAACGGAAAAAGGATTTGAATACAGCAATCTCAAGCCTGTGTATGCACTCAATCTTATCAATCAAAATTATTTGCCAGATAGTCCTGAATATTACCACCACTATGCTGTTGTGCATTTGCAGGATAATAAGGATAAACTTGAAGGCTTGGAGTTTGTGTTTATAGAACTCCCCAAATTCAAGGCTAAAAATGTCACTGACAAGAAGTTGCAAGTGTTGTGGTTGAGATTTCTCACAGAAATCAACGAACAATCTGAAAAAATATCAGAAGAATTGATGGAAAATCCTGAAATTCAACAGGCAATCAATTTTGTTCACGAAGCTTCATTGAGCAAAGAAGAAAAAGCATTGTATGACAAAAACTGGGACAGAATCAGTTCGGAAAAAACCATACTCACTGAAGCTCATGCAGAAGGCAAAGCAGAAGGCAAAGCAGAAGGAGAGCAGATTGGTATACAAAAAGGCAGAGCAGAAGGAATATCACTATCAGCAATTATGTTATTAAGAAACAACATTGATATTGAACAAGTTTCTCAAATGCTGAATTTATCAAATGATATTGTTCGCAAACTTAAAAAATTGCTTGAAAAATACGATGATTCTACAGAAAATCATTTAAGTGAGATTCAATAAAATGCCCCACCATTCCACCCCTGATTACTACCCCGCAGGTATTTTGTACCCGGGAAAACAGAGTTTGAAAATCAGTTTTTAATATTCAAGTTCATTATTAATACAGAAAAAATCTTTATTTTTGGAAAGTGAACAAATTTGATGAAGTTTTTAAACAAACGGAAGGAAGAAGGCTGGAATTTAAGTTGAAATTGCCTTCAGGATCGGAGTTGTGCAAAACTGTTATTGCTTTTGCCAATGATGCAGGTGGAATAATTTATATAGGTATAGCTGACAACCCTCGCTCTGTTATAGGAGTTGAAGAAAGCAGGCTAACCCAACTTGAGGAGCAGATATCAAACATGATTCACGATAATTGTGAGCCTGCAATTTTGCCAGAAATTTCATTTGTCAGACATGATGATAAAAGTTTGATTAAAGTTGAAATTTATCGAGGACACACACCTCCCTACCATTTAAAAAACAAACCTATCAATAAAAGTACATATATACGCGTTGGTTCTTCAAACAGACAGGCATCTGATGAAATAATCAGCGAACTGAACAGAAAAAAGATGAACCAGTCATTTGACGGCGAAACTTTTTTTATTAAAAATTTAAAAAAAATTAATGTAGAGTCTTTTAAGCAATTCTTTCAAGAAAAAACAGGAGAACCTTTTACCGATGATGTGCTTTCCAAGCTTGAACTCACACGTATTGTAAATAATCAAACATATCCTGTAAGTGCTTTGGTTCTTTTGTCAAACAGTAATTTAAAAAAACAATATTTCCCATTTGCAAAAATCGAATGTGCCAGATTTAAGGGTAATAAACCTGGGAATTTTATTGACAGAAAAACATTTGATAGCGGTATTGTTTATCAACCAGAACAGGCATACAATTTTATTCTGACTCACATAGCACAGGCTTCGGTTGATTACTCGGGTGTTTACAGAAAAGATCGCTGGGAGTATCCCATACTCGCTTTGCGTGAAGCTGTCAGAAATGCTGTGATACATCGAGATTATTCCATAACCGGAAGCGATATTAAAATTGCAATTTTCGATAATAGTATTGAAATTACAAGTCCCGGAACACTTCCACCTACTATTGATTTTAACAATATGGAGTCGGGACAGTCAAGTATTCGCAACAAAACTCTTGCTCCGGTATTTAAAAAACTTGGCATTATTGAACAATGGGGAAACGGATTACAAATTATTGCAGATGAATTAAAAGCATATCCTGAAATTGAATTAAAATGGAGCGAGCCAGGATTGTTCTTTAGATTAAGTTTTATCAAGAAAAATCCAATAATTGAAAACACTCAACAGCAAGAGTTACAGCAAGAGTTACAGCAAGAGTTACAGCAAGAGTTACAGCAAGAGAGTTTATTTTCAAAAGTATTTAGGATAATAGCTAAACAACCACAGTCCAGAAAAGAAATTTCCATGGCTTTAGGACAAAAGTCAATATCTGGACATCTTAACAAGGCACTATCCAATCTTATGGAAAAGGAACTAATAGAAAGGACAATAAAGGATAAACCAACTTCATCAAAACAAAAGTTTAAAATTTCGCACAAAGGAATAGAGTATTACAAGGTTTTGAAAAATTAATAATAAACAATTCATAAGCATAATAAACATGTTCAATATGCCCCACCTTTCCACCCCTGATTACTACCCCGCAGGTATTTTGTACCCGGGTGGCCACTGTGAGGGCAGCGCAAAGCCGCATTGGTGCTGGGTTTCTGATTACTCTCCCGGAGTTTATCCCGACGAAGTCGGGAGGTTTAAAAAACCTGACATTAACTGGAAGAAATGTGCTACAAATGACACTGTTTTATTTAGAAAAAGAAAGGAAGGTTATGAAACATCTACCGGGCATACGTTTATTTTAGAGCCAGACTACCCAATAAATGATTCAGTTAGCAATATAAATTACAGACTATCAAATGAAAACAAAGAATAATATTATTTTTGGAATTGGTTTTTTTTGTGTTATTCTTTACAATTGCACAAATGAAAAAGCTGTCATTGATGATAGGCCTCAAGATTATCATATTGTTGATTCAATGAAATTTGGTCCTTTTTTTCAATATATTGTTAATTGTCAGGATACTAACTGGAATAAAATGTATTTATATGGGGTAGAACTTCTTGACAGGCATGCATTGGGGTCTGCGGTTGGTTTTTTTTACAATATTAGCGACACAGTAAAGTTTCAAGAAAATGGGGCATTGCCTAACTCAATACTTAAAAATCAAATAGGAAGAATGGCTTATGATTCAACGCAAAACACCTATTTACTATGTAAATTGTATTATTCTATTTTAATAAATGATTTGGTTTCCCTTGGGTGCATGTATGATAAAAATTTAGAATTTCCTCCATTAGAATAGAACATATATTGGTTTTCAAAGTTACAATATAATTAAACTTCGAATTAATAAACATAACCAAAATGCCCCACAATCCCACCCCTGATTACTACCCCGCAGGTATTTTGTGCCCGGGTGGCCACTGTGAGGGCAGCGCAAAGCCGCATTGGTGCTGGGTTTCTGATTACTCTCCCTTCGGAAGTAATCTATCTGAATATCAGTGGGTTGCACAGGGAATGGGGTATAGGTATGGGTTTCAAGCACAAGAAAGCGACAACGAACTTTTTGGTGATGGAAACGCTTCTTTTTTCAAATACCGAATTAGCGACAACCGGCTTGGAAGATTTTTTGCTGTGGATCCTCTTGCCCCTGAATATCCATGGAATAGTCCCTATGCGTTTAGCGAGAATAGAGTGATTGATGGTGTTGAATTAGAGGGGTTGGAGAGAATAAGTATTAATGAAAAAAATAAGGATTTAGCGGGTGTTTCTCTTTTAAAGATCTATGCGTCAGGTAAAGGAAAAAATGTTTTGGATGCTATGACAAAAGGCGATTATATGTTGAGGAGATTTGATTTTACCATAAGCAAAGTGTTTTATACTGGAAATGTAAATTATAATCACACAACAAAAAATATTTCATATACTGAGTGGAGTTTGTTAGCATATTATAAAGAAAAGGTAACATTTCCAACTCATGTTATTTTAGGGCATGAGTTATATCATGGTTTTCAAGATCTTAGAGGAAAAAACATTACTAATACCGAAAAGTATAAACTTGAAATGGAGGCTTGTGAATTTGAAAATTATTTAAGAAGTGTATATGATATATCTCTGCGGGAAACATACACTTCAGGTGAGAAAAAATGGAAAACTCCAACCAAAGATGTTAACCCAGAAAATGAAAAAGTATTTGATTTTCGCGTTAGTGGCTCTTTATCAGAATCAGGGTATATAATTGCTTCTTGGGAGAAATCTAAAAACAATAATGAATCTTACAGAGAGTGGGCAATCCTCAGGATAGATTCAAAAGGGGAGTTAAAATTTCAACATTTCAAATCTAAAGATGATTTATATGAAACTTTTCAAAAAGATGTCAAAGAATAAAAAGTTGTTATTTAATACTTTATTGATAGCTGTCATTGTATTTCCATATTTTTATATTCCCTATGAAATTTCTTATACCAATAAGGAACAAATTCTTGAAGAAACTATTCTATCATTTATTAGTGCTTGCTTTATTTCAAAAATGCTTTGTTTATGGTCATTCTTGATTCTATTATCATATAGTGCTTATCATATGCTTATTATGAAGAAGATCAACCCTCTTCTGATGTCAATAAGCCTTTTGGGGGTTCAGTTTTCACTATTTGAAAGAATATTCATGTTTTGTAGGATTATGATTATTAATTTCTATTTTTTTTTATTATTCTTTATTGTTCTTATAGCTTATTATTTCATTAGATATAAAGATAGAAACATAAGTTTCAAAAAAAAATTATATACTGATTTATTTGCTATTGTTATTGTTGTTGCAGTTATAAGTATTTTTAATTTCTTTGAAAATGATTTAAAAATTATTTTTGATTATAGTTATATCGAATTTTTAAAGAAACAATTTCCAGATTAACCAATGAAGGCTTGCCCAATATTATTTATTCAAAATTCAATCAACCCTGATTATTCCCCTGCAGGTATTTTATGCCCGGGTGGCAAATGTGAAAAACAACTACCAAATCATTGTTCATTTTTTTGTTAATTTTGTACTAAGCCAAAACAACAGATATGGAAAGCCAAAAAGTGGAGTATAAAGCAATGTGGAGAGATGAATACATGAAGTGGATTTGTGGATTTGCAAATGCTTCAGGGGGCAAGTTGTTTATAGGTATTGATGACAAAGGAGAAATTGTTGGAATTTCAGACTACAAAAAATTACTGGATGAAATACCAAACAAGATTCTAAACCATTTAGGCATTATATGTGATTTAAATCTGCATAAAAAAGATAAACTTTTTTATTTGGAGATTGTTGTGATACCTTATGATATTGCTATATCATATCAGGGCAAGTACTATTATCGCAGTGGAACTACAAAACAAGAGCTGAAAGGAAAGACACTGAATGAATTTTTGTTAAAGAAAACAGGAAAAACATGGGATGATGTTTTTGAATTAAGAGCTGAAATAGAGGACATTGACCCTCAGGCAATCGATGTTTTTATTAAAGCAGCATTAAAAAGCAATAGATTAAGTTTTTCCGATCATGAAAATGATGTAACTCGTATTCTTGAAAATCTGTTGCTTATTGAAAATAACAAAGTGAAACGTGCTGGGATTTTACTTTTTGGAAAAAACCCATGCCGTTTTTTTATTCATGCTTATGTGAAAATTGGTCGCTTTGGCAAAACTGACGACGAACTTCTTTTTCAGGAAATTGTTGAATCAAATATTTTTGAACTTGCTGAAAAGACACTTGATGTTTTGGATAAAAAGTTTTTCATTTCTACAATTACATATAAAGGGTTAACACGTGTTGAAAGATGGGAATATCCTTACAAAGCTATTCGGGAGGCTATCATAAATGCAATTGTTCACCGTGATTATTCAGGTGCACCAATTCAGATTAGCGTTTATGATGATAAGATAATAATCTGGAATGAAGGAAAACTTCCTGAAGGGTTTACTATTGATGATTTAAAGAAAAAACATTCGTCAAGACCTTACAATCCTTTTATTGCAATGGCATTCTTCAAGGGAGGATTAATTGAGGCTTGGGGCAGAGGGACAATAAACATTATTAATGAATGTTTAAATGCGAATTTGCCTGAACCCAGATTTGCTTCTGAGTTTGGAGGAATATCTGTAACTTTGTTTAAAGACAAATTTTCTGAAGACATGTTAGTATCTGCAGGGCTTAATGAAAGGCAAATTAAAACAATATTGTATGTTAAGAAGAATAACTATATCACAAACAGTATATACCAAAAACTTTTTGAAGTATCAGAAAGAACAGCTCTCCGAAATCTGGAATTTTTAATAAAACTTGATTTTTTTGAAAAGACTGGCAAATTAAAAGGGACAAAATATATACTCAAAACTGACGGGTAAATGGCGGATATTTGAACCTGTTGGCGGATAAATGGCGGATAAATAAACTCAAAAAAAAAAAGAAAAAAACAATATAAAATGCCAATTCAAAGAACCCCTGATTACTCCCCCGCAGGTATTTTGTACCCGGGTGGCAAATTCTGATACCAAATTCTAATTCGTTTTGTACAGCTTGCTGATTACACCACTTCATATATGATGGTATATTATCACATCGTAATCCCGATTTGAGGCTGTATCAAAATAATTACAAATCAACAAAATCATTAGGATTAGGACAAATGCCTTAAATTCATTAATTCAATATCCTTTTACTTTTATTTGTAATTTTGCTACATGTCAGACCATATCAAATATATGCAAAGATGCCTTGAGCTGGCGGAAAAAGGACTGGGATCAACAGCTCCCAATCCCATGGTTGGTGCTGTTATTGTGTGCAACGGAAAAATTATCGGCGAAGGCTATCACAAACAATATGGACAGCCACATGCCGAAGTAAATGCCATTGAGTCTGTGTCTGACAAATCACTGCTTACAGAATCTGCCATGTATGTTTCTCTTGAACCATGTTGTCACTTTGGCAAAACACCACCATGTACCTCACTGATTATTGACATGAAAATTCCTGAGATTATCATTGCCATGCGTGATCCCAATCCAAAAGTGGCCGGAAAAGGCATTGAAATTCTTAAAAACTCAGGGGTAAAAATTACTGAAGACATCTGCACCATGGAAGCGGAATTTCTGAACCGACGTTTTATCAGTATGCACAAAAGACAACGCCCATGGATAATTTTAAAATGGGCTCAATCAGACGATGGTTTTATTGATATCATACCACGAAATACTTCACCTCATATCAACTGGATAAGCAATCCTTATTCACGAAAACTGGTTCACAAGTGGAGATCTGAAGAATCAGGGATTCTTGTTGGGAAAAATACTGCAATAAACGATAATCCATCACTCACCACAAGAGAATGGCCAGGCAAAAATCCTGTCAGATTTCTCATTGACCCAGGGCTGGCAACACCATTCAATTACAATATCTTTAATACCGATGCACATACTGTTTGTTTTTATGACCAGAAGACTATTCTTCCTGATGACAGACCTGAATACATACAATTTGTCCCGCTCAACTTCAACACAAACATTGCAAAACAAATTATGAAGCATGTTTATGATATGCAAATCAACTCAATCATCATTGAAGGCGGTCGTTATACAATTGACTCATTTATTCATTCAAATCTTTGGGACGAAGCAAGAGTAATTACAGGTCATGTTTGCTTTAAAAAAGGTATTTCTGCTCCTGTTTTACCCGTATTACCTTCAGAAAAAATTAATATTGAAAAAGATATCATTCACACATATTATAATACAACAACATGATTCTTCTGCTTTCAGCATTGTTTTTTTCACTGTGTATTATGGTTACCTTTAAACTGTTTCCCAGATTTGGCATAAGCATAACTCAGGCAATTATTACCAACTATTTTGTGGCATCTTCTTTGGGTTTTTTAATGTTAGGTGAAACACCCAACACAGAATTTTTTAAAGGGAATGACTGGATATTCACGGCAATGTTAAGCGGATTGTTCTTAATTCTGGTTTTTAATGTATTTGCTCTTTCGGCTGAAAAAGCTGGTGTTGCAATTACTGCTGTATCAAGTAAAATGTCTGTGATTATACCTGTATTGGCAGGTTTTTTATTTTTTAATGAAACACTCCCTTTTATAAAAATTGTTGGAGTGATATTCGTGATGATTTCTTTCTATCTTGTTTTTAAGAAAAAAGAAGGCTATCAGTTGAAATGGGCTTTGCTCATTCTTCCCTTTCTTTTATTTCTTGGAAACGGTACCAATGATACCATTCTGAAATTTGCACAGTATAATTTCATCAATAGCGACACTGGATATATCAAATTTCTAACAGTTGCATTCGGAATATCTTTTTTACTCGGCACTATAGTGCTAATAATAAGAATAATACTAAAGAAGGAGACCATAAAACTTAAAAATATTCTGGCCGGAATATGGCTGGGAACATGCAACTGGTTTTCAACACTTTTCTTTCTGAAGGGACTTGGAGTTATGGATGTAAGTGTATTTATACCTGTTTTTAATGCCGGTCTTGTTTCTCTGGCTGCTTTAATCGGATTAACCATTTTCAAAGAACCACTGAACAGGCTCAATATCTTTGGAATTATTTTGTCAGTCATTGCCATAACATTCATTGCCTATGGAATCTGAGAATAGTTACACATACAAAACCATCAATAAGTCTGTCAGCAGTATATTCAGAGACCGCAACAGCAAGTTTCTGGGGTTTGCATTTCCAGTGAGTACTGAAAACGAAATTAGTGATGTTCTTGCTAAACTCAAAAAAGATTATCATGATGCCCGGCATTTTTGTTATGCATATATACTGGGAGCAGACAAAAGCAGGTGGAGAGCCAATGATGACGGAGAGCCTTCCGGTTCAGCGGGATTACCCATTTACAATCAATGCCTTTCATTGGATCTCACAAATATTTTTGTAGTTGTTGTACGATATTTTGGAGGAACAAAACTGGGAGTGCCAGGATTAATAAATGCATATAAAACAGCAACAAAAATGGCATTGGATGAAGCAGAAATAGTAACAAAATTCCCAATGATCCCTCTTGAAATTCATTTTGAATATTCAGATATGAATGCTGTTATGACATACATTAAGCAAAATGAGTTAGTTATACTTGAAAAAAAATTCTCAAACAAATGCAGTATCATGCTTCAGCTACCTGAACATAAAAAAAATGAGTTGAAAAAATATTTCAACCCATTTTCAATAGAATTGTTCTGGGGTACAGAATAATTGTCTAATAAAAAATTAACTCATACACACCTAAACCCTGACTTCCTGAAGTAAGATAGATTGCTCTTTTTTCATCAGGCGAAATTTGATAAAACAAATCGTCAAAATCAGTATTAATGGGGGCTTCAAGTCTTTCGGGATCTGTCCACATCCCGTTATCTCCAAGAATAGTCTCATAAATATCATAATCATTTTTTGAACTATAGCCGTTTGCACTGAAATAAAGTGTAATTCCATCATTCAAAAGATATGGAGATTCTTCATCATATTCAGAATTGACCTCAGGCCCCAGATTTCTGGGATGAGTCCATTTTCCGTTTCCAAGATATTCTGATTCATAAATATCATAACCACCATAACCACCTTCTCTGTTGCTTGAAAAATAAATTTTGTTTCCATCAGGAGTAAATGTTCCACTGGTTTCATTGAAGGGAGTGTTTACCGGTGCGGAAATTCTCTCAGGCTTTGAAAACTTGCCATCTTCAAACTCAACAATATGCAAATCTGCATTGTCATCCACAATTATACTCACAAGAAACTTACTTGTCGTATTAAAACCACTCAATTGTTTATCCTTATCATAAATCAATTCGCCCCAGGCTTCACCATTCTGTTGCATTGCAAAAAACTTTGGCTTTGTATATACAAGCTGATTCCCTTCCTGTTTCACCTGATAGGTGGCACCAAACACAGTTGAATTATCATCCCCAAAGGCCAATGGTATTGAAAATGTTTTCTCCTGTAAAGTAAGAAACAAGTTTTTTGATTTGACATAATCCTGATGATAACCATAGATATCATGAGGAGAAAAGACTGAAACAGGCAAATTCTGAACCATCAGACTACTGTGTTGTGCCTGCAGCGACACACACAATATTGCCAAAATTAAAAAAGGGAAATATTTTTTCATAACATCCACATTATATTCACAAACAAATATACAACCATAATGAGGTTAAATCCTAATCTTTATACAAATCCACGAATCTTTTTTATGAATATTTTAACATAACGCCTGCAATAAGCAAACTCCAGCAAAACCTACCAATAGTCTGTTATTTCACATTTATTAAATCATAATATGAAGAAAAATGATGAAACAAAGCTCAAATAAATTTCCACAAAATGCAAAATAAATCAAACAGAAAAACACAAAATTTAATTAACATATGGAAACAAATTATATTTGAAATTGTATTAAAAAAACATATCTATCTGATTATTAATTACATAATAATTAAGCAAATGATTTTTATTATTGATAAAAATGGTTCTACTGTTGTTTTAATGGAATAGAGTTTTTTTTTGAGATTCAATGTGCTGAAGAAATCATAAGTTTTTCTCTCTTGCCAGGTCTCTTCAGTGAGTTTTTGTCATGAAATTTGCATCTTCGAGCAAATTTACATGCCAAAAACATCTTATTTGGTTGCAATTTTCCTGAGGCGATGCCTCAGGCTCAATTCCCGAATTTGTTATTATAGAAATTAATTAATGAGACGATTCAATCTAAACAAATTCGAGGATTCCCGAAATATAAATATTTCGAGGACATGAAATCCAGCTAAGTCATTAGTTCGCAAAACTCCTAATGACTAATCTGGGTTAATAAATTCAGGCTTTCAGCCTGAAAAAATCTGTTTTTTTTCCATGGGGATGCCTATGGCATGGCGCAATTCCCATTAAATTCGTGGTAGAACCATAAAAAAGTTTTAAAAAAATCAGTTGTAGATACTTGGGTTATTTCAGCAAATCAGGTCTTCTTTTTTTGGTTCTTTCCACAGCCTGTTCCATTTTCCATTCATCAATTTTCTTCTGGTGTCCTGAAAGGAGAATTTCAGGGACTTTGTGACCTCTAAAATCAGCAGGTCTTGTATACACAGGAGGTGAGAGTAATTTGTTTTGAAATGAATCTGACAAAGCAGAAGTTTCATCATTCAATACTCCGGGAATCAGTCTGACAATGGCATCAGTAACTACCATGGCCGGAATTTCACCTCCCGAAAGCACATAATCACCAACTGAGATTTCGCGGGTTATCCAATGATCACGCACCCTTTGGTCTAAACCTTTATAATGACCACAAAGCAATATGATATTTTCTTTAAGAGATAATTCATTGGCCATTCCCTGATCAAAAGTTTCTCCATCGGGAGTGAGAAAAATAATTTCATCCCAATCCCTTTCCTTTTTCAATTGTTCAATTGCCAGCACAACAGGTTCGGCCATCATCACCATTCCTGCTTCTCCCCCATAGGGATAGTCATCTACTGTGCGATGTTTGTTAGTTGAAAAATCGCGAATATCAGTAATGCCAATGCTGACTATTCCCTTTTCCTGAGCTCGTTTAATAATACTTTCAGAAAAAGCCCCCTGAAACATATTTGGAAAAAGAGTAAGAATGTGAATATTCATAATATTGTCTGCCAACATGTATGTTTGTTTTGCAAAATAACAATTTTTAATCCGGACAAGCATACTGATAATAGTTTCTTCCTCTAAGAAATTCAGAAAATCCTTTCACACACATTCCTTTTTCCAGTTTCATTTTCAATGAAAAATACAAGTCAAAGCCTGTAAAATCTCTTGTTCCGAAAAGAGTATTCAGATAATCAGTTCCAATTGTAACTCCAAAAAATCGGACAGCAAAACCAACACGTGGTTTATACCAGTCGTATAGCATAAGCGGAAGATTCACTTCAATGATTCGTGTCTCATATCTTGGAGTAAGTGCTACAATTGAGGGCATTCTCAGCCTGACATCTCCTATTGGCAATCCCTGAACACCTGTGGCATTTACATACCAGCGCGGATACACTCTGAAATCAGACTGAAGAGAAACGGCAGCAGGAAGAAACACTGTATAATCGCTGGCCACTTGTTGAGTGGCTGGTGACGCATGTGCACTCAAATCATTGCTGAATGTATTGACCCCGTTAAATCTGTATGAGTTGAGATTTGTCCAGTAAATCTCAGTTTGATTAGCCCTGAATTTTCCTGCATTTCCTTTGTAATTTATCCATCCCAGATCAATGAGTGACAATCCGATTTTATAAATGTAGTTATCATATTTTTGTTCACAAAGCACATTAAATGATGTAAAACCATTTCCCTCAGCTTTTTTCTGATACATGATTCCAATATCAAAAGCCCAACCACCACCATTGAGCATTCCGCCTGAAAAATCAATAATTTCACTTCCAGCTGCAGAAGAAGGAGAATACCCATACTCCAGATCCGTATTTAAAACATGCAGTGTTGAATCGTTATAAACAATGTAATCAGTATTGGCAACATTCAGAAAAAAACTATTGATCCCGAAAAGTCGCTTCACAGTGATTCCGGCTGTCCAGTGATGCCGTTTGATTCTGTGAAACACATGCGCATAAGACAGTCCTGCCTCAAACCATGAAGCCTGTGCAAATCTAAATTCATCAGAATGATAGTAAATATTTTGCTGAGGTCTGAAATCAAGACCTTCCACCATAAACTTGGCCATATGATTATCCATTGTGGATAAATTGAGGTGTTGACGCATGTTCATCTGAAATCCGAACGTATGATCTCCCCTTGTCAGCATTAATGATGGCAACTGAATATAAATCTGAGACATAAGATTCCATTGATTGTTTTTATCATAGTAATCTCTGAAAGGTCTCCCGTCATAGTCACGCCAGTTTGGTTTTTTCTGAAAAAGTTTCCCAACATAATAATGTTCGGATGGCAGATACAAAAAGTTATTTTCTTCAAAACCATCAATTGTTAACAAATTTACATCAAGCCAAACCCTGGAATCTCCAATGAAGGCAGGATTAATTTTTGCTCCGCTGATTCCGGCTCTGGTACTGTTTACAACCCCAAATATCTGCTGTCCAAATAACTGAGTAACTATTATGCCAGCAATAAATGTCAATAAAAAACTTCTCATAACACCAAATTTGCTTTGACAAATATACAACCATAAATGAGGCAGAACAAAAAATTTTTACTTTTGCCAAAAAAAAGTGTACACTTTTCTCATTTCCATATGCTTGCTGATTTTAGGCTACGTTTTTTACGGCAAATTTATAGAGCGGATTTTTGGTATTGATAAAAACCGAACTACTCCTGCCTATACTTTGCAGGATGGGGTTGATTATGTCCCTTTAAGTTGGAGCAAAATATTTTTGATACAATTTTTAAATATTGCAGGACTGGGGCCAATATTCGGAGCTATACTGGGAGCCATGTACGGGCCTGTTGCATTTTTGTGGATTGTATTTGGAAATATTCTGGGAGGTGCTTTGCATGATTATTTTTCAGGAATGATTTCTATTCGAAACAATGGAATCAGTCTGCCTGAAATTGTTGGCAAATACATGGGCAATGCCATCAAGTATTTTATGAGAGCTTTTACTATATTTCTTATGATACTTGTGGGTGCAGTTTTTGTGATGGGTCCAGCACAGATTATTCAAACTTTAACATCAGGATACTTCCCTATTGCTTTGTGGATTGGAATCATTTTTGGCTACTATATTATTGCCAGCCTGCTTCCTATCGACAAAATTATCGGACGCATTTATCCTGTGTTTGGATTCACTCTCCTTTTTATGGCAGTTGGAATTATGACAATGTTGTTTGTGAAGGGTTTTACTATTCCTGAACTGACATCAGAAACACTGAGTAATATGCATCACAAATCACAATCATTTCATATCTTTCCTATGATGTTTGTAACAATTGCCTGTGGTGCCATTTCAGGATTTCATTCCACCCAGTCACCACTCATGGCCAGATGCCTGAAAAACGAAGCCATGGGAAGAAGAGTGTTTTATGGTGCTATGATTGCCGAAGGTATTGTTGCACTCATATGGGCAGCAGCGGGAATGGCATTTTGGGGTGGAATATCAGAATTGAATCAGGTGATGGCACAAAACAATGAAAATGCAGCATGGGCTGTCAACGAGATTTCTGTTTCCATGTTGGGAAAATTTGGAGCTTTGCTGGCTTTGATTGGAGTCGTTGCTGCACCAATAACATCTGCTGATACTGCATTCAGAAGTGCAAGACTCATCATTGCCGATTTTCTCAAAATTAACCAAAAACCTCTAAAAAACAGACTCATGGTGAGTATTCCAATCTTTATCACCGGATTTATTATCAGCCAAACCAATTTCGGAATCATCTGGAGATATATGGCATGGTCAAACCAAACTCTTGCAATGATTGTGCTATGGACAATAAGTGTATATCTTGCTACTGAAAAAAAACCATATATCATTGCTCTGATACCAGCAATGTTTATGACTGCAGTGTGTTCATCATATATACTCACATCTCCTGAAGGATTTCAAATTCAGTATCATATTTCACTCATCATTAGCTTTGCTTTTACTTTGACTTGCACCGGAATTTTCTTTTGGCATATTTTGAAAAAAAAACTAATTCCAGACCCTTAAAAAAACAAATATTATAAATGTGAACAAGTTTTTTAAAATTTTTTCTTGTCATTAAAGAAACTTTTGTAATTTTAACCCGTAAAACTGAGTCATTATTATAAATCATAAAGTGTGTCCATGAAAAAATATCTCATCCTGATTGCATTATTTGCTTTTGTATTAAACAGTTGCGAGAAAAACTCCTGGCCAGTTGTGTTCAAGGCTAACATCACTTACAAAGTAACAGGCACTGCCAACGACTACTGGATTCAGTACGTTGATGAGCATGGCAACTACAAACAAACCGGTGTAAAAACATCATGGACATATGAGTTTAAAGCCAAACCTGAAAAATACCTGTATCTCAGTGCAAAAAACAATACAGGCACCGGCAATGTAAAAGTTGAAATTATTCAAGGTCAAAAAGTCTTGTTTTCTGCAAAAAATGATTTACCATTCGGCGTTGCTACAGTAAGTGGGTTTGTAAAATAATCTTCACTGCTCACCAATTTATCACGATGTGACAAAAAAATATCTTAGTTTTTAACCAATTTATCATTTCTCATTTATCAGGATTTATGCCGATTTGAGGCTGTATCAAAACGCCCATTTTTTGATTTTCACCGACTTATTTGCCCC
>CAZGIW010000063.1:0-22141 GCA_964526285.1 uncultured Bacteroidales bacterium
ACAAGCTTTTTAAAAATTATTTTTTTATTTATCTAGTAAAATGCCAAACTCCAGAAACCGTGACAATTTGTCACGGTTTCATTTCCTTCATTAATTTTGGGGGATAAAAAAAGTAAGAATAATTCACACTAAAAGCTTTAGCGTGTTATAAATATTTTTTTATACTGAGTAAGCGAAGCGCATCGCTCCATAGGAGTCCCGATCCCATCGGGACAAGTCGGGAAAGTGCTATTTCATATTTTCTCACATCGTGATCCCTTGGGATATTTTTTTTTTTCTATCACACATAAGTTCTCTAAACCATAATTTAAAACAACTATCTTTGCATAAACTCTTAAATTGATTTTTCATAATGCAAGCAATAATAATTGGTGCAAGCGGCCTCACAGGTTCGTATTTACTAAAACGACTCATTGATGATTCAGAGGTGAAACATATTTTGTCGTTTGCAAGGAAAAACAGTGGGGAGAGCAGTTTAAAACTGAAGGAACACATTGTTGATTTTGACAAGCCCGAACAGTGGAAAGAGCTTGTGAGAGGCGATGTGTTGTTTTCCTGCCTGGGGACAACCCTGAAAAGGGCAGGAGGGAAGCAGAAGCAGTATACAGTTGATTATACATATCAGTTTGAATTTGCAAAAGCAGCAGCAGAAAATGGCGTGCCAACATATATCCTTGTTTCTTCAACAGGAGCAAATCCGAAATCTTCCTTTTTTTATATGCGAATGAAAGGCGAACTGGAAGAAGCAGTGAAAAAAATGCAGTTTCAAAATCTTCACATTATGCGTCCCAATATCCTTGACGGAGACAGAAAGGAAAAACGAAGCAAAGAAAAAATTGCACTGAAAATCATTAAATTTTTCAATAAAATGGGATTGTTCAAAAAAACCACTCCCACACATGCAGATGAACTTTCAAAGGAGATGATTGAACTGGCAAAGAAACAGTGTACTATTTCAAAAAAATGACATAGAAACTACTAATTCTGAGGGTTTTTATTCTTTCTTCTGAGTACATTTTTTAATTTTTTCCTCAGTTCGATCTTTCTTTTTTCATTGATTGCACGTTGTTCCTCACTGAATGCACTTTTTCGGTGCGTCAGAAGGGCAAATTTCTTTTTAAAAGGAGAAATTCTTTTAAAACGGGAAATAATACGCAGAGAAATAATAATGAATACAATCAGGGCAGCCAGTGTAATAAGCGGACAATATTGACATTCAACAAAAAGGAAAGAATTATATATTCCATGAGCACCTGCTGCAAGTATCACAGAAATGAGAAGATATCTAAATCGTTTTCTTTTGAAAGTAAACCTTGCAAGCCCGAAATAGAGTCCCATAAATACACCGAAAGTGGCATGTGCAGGGATTGCCGATACTGACCGGATGATGGCTGTGAAAATGGGTTCAGAGCTGGAAAAAACATACATGATATTTTCAATTGCAGCAAATCCCATTGAAACCATAACCGCATATACAACTCCGTCCATTGGCTCTGTAAAGTTTTTATTTTTATATATGTACCATCGAAGAAAAATGAATTTGCAAAATTCTTCCGTTAATCCAACTCCAATAAATGCATAAAGTACAGATGTAAAATTATTAATGCCTGTTGTAAAATGAAAAATATATTCATATACCGCTTCAATGATAATGGCAGGTATAACAGACACTATTCCCAGCAAAAAAGCAACAAACAGTGTTAATGTTGGCTCTCTTGAGTATTTATCCTGAAAATATACAAACAGGATAATCACAAAAACAGGAGTCAGTGCAAGTGATAATGCAAGCATTTGCTATCAAAATTTTTTGTAAATTTACAGCAAAATTTAAAACAAAAATCTAATTATGAAAATTGAGATTCAAAAGCCCACAGATGAACAACTTGATGTTTTGAAAGTTCACTCATGGCCCATATGGGAGAAAGAAGTGTCAAAGTTTCCATGGACTTATGATAGTGAAGAGATTTGTTATATTATTGAGGGTGAGATATTTGTAGAAACTTCAGAAGAAACAGTTCATATTTTGCCAGGTGATTTGGTGACATTTCCGGCAGGATTAAGCTGCATATGGGACATCAAAAAACCTGTGAGAAAGCATTATGATTTTCCAGGTTAAAAAATTATGAACATGCTGAGAGGAAAGGATTGCCGTAAGGGCGACAAAGTACGTTTTCTTCATGAAAAGGGAGAAGGCGTTGTCACAAATGTGACCCGTGAATTTGTTTATGTGGATCAGGGTGATGGATTTGAATTGCCCATGTTGCATAAAGATGTCATAATTATGGAACGTGCTCCTAAAGAGACAGTGACAGATGATATACCTGCATCGGGTTCATCTCATGAGCAGGATTATTTCACACCAGCTGAATCAAAGCCAGTTCACAAACATTCAATGAAATCAGGTGTGCAGATACCCAGAGGTTTGTATTTTGCATTTGCTCCTGATAATCAGGATGTTTTGCTTGCTGGAGATTTGAAACTGTATCTGATAAATTATACAAAATTCAGTGCAATGTATGTGCTATATGTCAGTGATTCTGAATCTGTTCCCCGATACAGTGGAATTCTTGAATCTGCATCAGCTATACTGATTGACACCATTGAAAGAAAGGAAAGTGGATTATTCCGAAAGGGTATTTTTCAGTGTATGTTTACTGAATCAGGACAAAAAGGCATTGCCGCTCCGTTTTATACGCACATTGAAATCAAACCGGAAAGGTTTTTAAAAGAAGAACTGTATGTTTACAATCCAGTGATATCATTATACTGTATCACTTCACAGTTAATGAGGCTGGAAGAAATGAAGTGGCTTCAACAGAGTATTGGCAAAGGAAAAGGAGAGGTAGATGCAGGTTTTTCAAAAATTATTGAAGAAGATAGCCTGATTCGTCGTTATCAAACTGCCCCCGGAGAAGCAGAAGTTGATTTACATTTGCATTCAATGTTTCCTGATTCTCACAAGATTGATGACGGATTGAAGTTGAAAAAACAGATTGACTTTTGCAGGCAAATTATTGACAGTGCCATTGAACATAAATATAGAAGGTTAATTCTTATCCATGGCGTTGGAGTGGGTATATTGAAAATTGAGATACACAAACTTCTCAGAAGTTATGATCAACTTCAGTTCAGAGATGCTCCCATTGCAAAATACGGAATCGGAGCAACCGAAGTCATTATTGAACAATAAGTTTTGTTGAGAATGATGACTCTTCTGCACTGAGGCTGAGGATATACAATCCTTCAGGAAGGTGATTCGGAATCTTGCATGTATGGTTTTTAACAACCTCAGAGTATAATATTCTTCCTGTTATTTCTTTAAACGTAACCATAGCCCCGTTCAGGTCATTATTTGCTGACAGATAAAGAATTGAACCTTTTTCAGCAGGATTTGGATAGACATTGAGTTCATTCTTTTGAATAACAGGAATTGATGCTTGTTGCAAAGCACATAAATTCCCTGTTCTGTATATATCATATTGAAACATTGGCCAGTCGGGGCCAGCACCTGTTCCAACTTCAACGGCATACCCACGGCCATAATTGTCCTGAAAGTTTGGATATGATGTGTTTCCACCCACAACAAATACATCCAGAATCTCATTGTTATTGAAATCACCCACAACTGGTGCATGGTCAATTTCAAGTACATCTCCGTAATGAGCAGCCAGATCAACTGTCCACAAAGGTAATCCTGTTGTTCCTTTCAATCCGATGAGTTGTCCTCCGCTTGTACCGAAAATCACATCAGGTAAATTATCATTGTCCACATCAGAAAGTGCTGCTCCCCTAAATGATTGCCCAATCCCTGGGATATTGTATTGCCAGAGAATACTGCCGTCATGGTTCAATGCAAAAACTTTAAAATATGAAGTGAACACCAGATTGCAATATCCGTCACCATTGAGATCAGCCACTGAAACGGGTGACCCGATATAATATCCTGCATCAAAAGTCCATAATGTGTCTCCAGTTTCTCCTTTAAAAACATACAATTTGCCACTGTAATCACCAATAATGAGCTCGGGTTTGCCGTCTTTTGTTAAATCAGCCACAGCTGTGCCATGATACACATAGTCGGCAAGATCATATGACCATAAAAGTGTTTGGTCGTCCCCTTTATAAGCATAGATTTTATTATTATCTGAAAAATGCCAGGTTGCTACAACAAAATCAAGCTGGCCGTCTCCGTCAAGATCAACAATAGTTGGTGCAGTTTGTATCCATGAGTTTGGATCAACAAGGATTTCCCACTTTATACTCCCGTCATTGCCGTTGATACAAATTACATAGCCTCCAAATTGTCCGTGAAGAATTTCAAGGTCTCCGTCTCCGTCCAGATCAACAACTGTTGGAGGCGAATCACTACCCCTTGTATTTGCTGTCCATTTCAATGCACCTGTAGAACCATTAAAACAAAAAGTCTTTGGATTGCATGAAGATGGGACAACCACATCAACAACACCATCCTGATCAACATCATGAATGAGAGCAGCCACATCATTGCATCCTTCGCCAGCACCTGAGGCATTGAATTTCCATAGCAATGAACCATCCACTGCATTGAGAGCATATATCATACTGTCGTTTCTGTAGCAACCAAAAACAAGATTGAGATTGCCATCGCCTGTAATATCACCCATGGCTGTTTGTCCGAATGCAGAATCATCTGTGTCAAACCACCATAAAATTTGAGGTGTTTGGGCCTCAAGACAGACAAAATAAAAAAGAAACAAAATGGGAAAAATCTTTTTCATAGGGATATTTTTTTAATGTTATCTGGCTACAAATATATTCACATTTATTACAAATAATTGTTAAAAAATTTAAAGTACTGTAGATTTTTCATAATTTTGAAAGAAAAAAATGAGCGGAAAACCAATCAATCGTGAAGATATCATGCTGGAAGTGATTGCTTCATGTCAGGTTTGTCATCTGGCAATGGCTGACAATGATGCAAATCCATATGTATTACCATTTAATTTTGGCATGGATAAAGAATACATTTGGTTTCATTCAGCAATGTCGGGAAAAAAGACAGATATTATGAAGGAAAATCCAAGATTATGTGTTGCTTTCAGCAGTGATTATGAACTTGGACACAGACATGATAATGTAGCATGCAGTTATTTTATGAAATATAAAAGTGTTCTTATTCAGGGAGAAGTTGAAGTTGTTGAAGATTATGACATGAAAGTAAAAGGAATGAATATAATTATGAAGCATTATACGGGGAAAGATGATTTCGAATACAATACACCTGCAATAAACAATGTTTTGATATTCAGACTTAAAATTGAAAATATGACCGGTAGGGTTTATGGTTATTGAGATTTAATCCGGCTCATCAGTGTGAAACATAGAAGCAGAAGGGAAAGTTTTCAGAGCCAGAAAAGCAGCTCTCAGAAAAGCTTCCTCATTAATACTTGTGGGAATTCCTTTAATATCAAGAAATTCAAGAAGATTTGAAGTTCTTAAGTTTCCCACAAGCTGACCTTCATCAGCAGCGGGGCAACCACCAAGTCCGTTAATCACACTGTCATAACTACGGCAGCCACCTTCCCAGGCAGCATTGAGTTTTCGGTACCAATGCCTTATCGATGTATGCATGTGAAAACTGAATTCAACATCAGGAAATACCGGAATTAAAAAAGAAAAAACTTCATTGATTCCGGTGACTGTGGAACAACCGATAGTGTCAGAAACCCCTATTCGTGTTACGCCCATTTTTATCAAATCTGCAGCACACTGAGCTGTCATATCAACATTCCATGGTTCACCATAGGGGTTGCCAAATCCCATTGAGATATATACGATGAGTTCTTTTTTACTGTTTGCACAAACATCAAGCAATTCTTCTATAGTATTAAGGGATTTTTCCTGAGTTGATCCAAGATTTCGCTGCAGGAATATATCAGAAACAGAGTAGGGGAATCCCAAATATGAAATTTCGCTGAATGAAGCAGCATCATTACCTCCTCTAACATTTCCAACAACAGAAAGAAGTTTTGTAGTGGTTTTTTCCATGTCAAGCTTAGAAAGGACTTCAGCTGTATCTCTCAGTTGGGGAATAGCCTTTGGGGATACAAAACTCCCAAAATCAATGGTGTGAAACCCAACCTTTAAAAGAGCGTTGATGTATAAAGCTTTTTTCTCAGTATCAATAAAGGGTTTAATGCCCTGCATTGCATCACGGGGACACTCGGTAATCATTACAGATTTGGCTGGCATTGAGGATGCGATGTCAATAGTACGTTTTGCACTGAAACTCAGAATTTCTTCCCTGACTTTCTCAGTCAATGTGTGATAATTTATCATGAGAATATATGTTTAGTAGTCTGTTAATAAACAATAAAAAACATATTTCAGGAAGAATAGTCTTCAGTGCAAAACAGTAAGAAAAGTTATTTCAGATTATTCTCTTCCTGAAAGGCTTTTGGGAATTCGTCCGTTGTTGATTGAATGTGACAGGAGTTTGCGTCCAACAATTCTTTCGTTCATCCTTCCGACTTCCAGTACTTTATCCACATCCAATCCGGTATCAATTCCCATTTCGTCCATCATTACAACCATGTCTTCGGTTGAAACAAGTCCAACAGCATTTGGATCTTTATAATAATAAGCTCCGGTACCGGAAACAGGAACACCACTTACAAAGTTGGCAGGCTGTCCGCCAAGTCCACCCATTGTTGATTCATAATTGGTCATTCCTGCCTGTAATGCAGCAAGAACATTGGCAAGACCCCAGCCACGTGTTGTGTGGAAATGCACGATGTGTTTTGAAGGATCCTGGAATGCATCCATAAGCATTGAAAAATAGCGATACACTCTGTCAGGTGATGCCGATCCGTCATGATCTGCATGTTCAACATCACTTGCACCTATATCCAACCAGCGTTTTGTGAATTCAACAGCTTTTTCAAGTTTTGTTGGTCCATCAATTGGGCAACCCCATATTGTGCTAACAGTTCCGTTGACTTTCATACCAGCTTCACGTGCTAATGGAATATATTTTTCGCACATTTTCCAGTACTCTTCCAGACTTAATCCTGAATTCTTTTTGTGATGTGATTCACTGGTAGATACCATAACAAGAATTCTGTCAGGACCGTATCCGTTTTTACGATCTTCAATAGCACGCTCAATTGCTTTTTCTCTGATTGTAACATTTGTTAGGCATACATCATTAATCAAATGTGCAATTTTTTTGCTTCCTCTGATTTTTTTCATAACTTCGGTAGCATCTTTAAACTGTGGCATACCTGAAGGATTGCCCAAATTTGTAACTTCAAGATGCTTAAATCCTGCAAGAATCATCTGTTCTATCATCCATACTTTTGCTTCTGTAGGGATGAAGATTTCTTCATGTTGATAACCGTCTCTGACGGTAATGTCACCAATGGTAACTTTCTTTGGATAGTTCATAGTTTTTATTATTTATTGATTTGCTTTTATTATAGACAGAGTTTTGTTAATCTAGTACAAAATTAGTAAAATTTTGTATTTCTCCACCAAAAAAAAATCATTTTTGTAAAAAAAAATACTGCTTTTACGAAAAAATTTCTGTTGACAGGATTTCAGCTTTGCGAAGTTCCTGATAATCAATACCTATAAGTTCTTCACCCTTTTGCTGAAAAAAACCCAGCATTCTCAGTGTGTCAACATTGCCAATCAAGTCTTTACCTGTCATAGGACAACCACCATGACCCTGAATCACAGAATCAAACATCCGGCATCTGTTCAGATAAGCTGCCTCTACCTTTTCCTGCCAGTCATGAGAAGCATGAAGATGTAATCCGAAATCAATTTGCCTGTATTCATAATACATATGGTCATACACTTCCTCTATGGTTTTGGCACTTGCATTCCCCACAATATCAGTCAATGTGATCGTGGTTATGCCAAGTTCAATTAATTCTTCAACAGTGTCAGATAATTTGCTCAAATACCACGAATCACCATAAGGATTTCCAAAAGCCATAGTTATATACACAATAAGTTCTTTCCCTTTTTGCTTGCATAAGTTATTTGCCTTTTCAATAAAGTTTAATGCATCCCTGTATCTTGTGTTGAGATTTCTTTCAAGAAAGGTCTCAGATATGGAAAAAGGGTAGGAGATATATGAAACTTTATCATAGCCCAATGCTTCTTCAAGTCCCCTTTCATTTCCAACCAAAACCATGAGTTTGGTTTTATCAGCAGCAGGTTCAAGCATATCAATGAGCTGAGGTGTATCACTCAACTGCGGCATGGCTTTGTGTGAAACAAAACTACCAATTTCAATAATGTCAAACCCTACTTTTAGAAGTGTATTTATATATTCTGCTTTTTTTGCAGTGGGGATAAATTCTGTGATTCCCTGCCATGCATCGCGTGGACTTTCAATAAGTCGGAGAGGTTTTTTAATTCTCATAGATTAAACAGTCAGTAAAGTGACGGCAAAGTTAAAAGAATAATAGAATAATAGAAGTGAGAATTGTGAATTTAATTGATTCTTTTCTTAGCAATTGATAAAACTTTCACTATTTCAAATCAAAACGGTCAGCATTCATTACTTTCACCCAGGCCTGAACAAAATCTTCAACAAATTTCTTTTTGTTATCATCCTGAGCATAGTATTCTGCATAGGCACGCAATACTGAGTTGGAACCAAAGACCAAATCAACACGTGTTGCAGTCCACTTCATCTGTCCGGTCTTTCTGTCAATAATGTGATACAAATTCTCACCTGCGGGCTTCCACGTGTAATTCATGTCAGTTAGATTTACAAAAAAGTCGTTGGTAAGCATTCCTTCTTTATCAGAAAACACTCCATGTTTTGTGCCTCCGTGATTTGTTCCCAAAACACGCATACCGCCAATCAGAACTGTCATTTCCGGAGCAGTTAATCCCATGAGCTGTGTTCGGTCAAGCAGCATTTCCTCAGGTTTTACAACATAGTTTTTTTTCTGCCAGTTTCTGTAGCCGTCGTGAACAGGTTCAAGCACATCAAATGATTCAGCATCAGTCATTTCATCTGTGGCATCACCACGTCCGCAACTGAAAGGAACTTTCACATCGAATCCTGCATCCTGTGCGGCTTTTTCTATGGCAGCAGTGCCGCCCAAAACAATCAAATCGGCAATGCTCACTTTTTTACTCAGCCCTGACTGGATTTCTGCAAGTACGCTAAGAACTTTTTGCAGTCTTTGGGGTTCATTGCCTTCCCAGTCTTTTTGTGGTGCCAGTCTGATGCGTGATCCGTTGGCTCCGCCTCTGTAATCCGAACACCTGAATGTGCGAGCACTGTCCCAGGCTGTATTTATTAATTCAGTACTGCTTAGTCCACTGTTGAGCAATTTTGTTTTCAGTTCAGTGATTTCATTTTCCGAAAGAGTGTAATCAACTGAAGGCACAGGATCTTGCCATATGAGCTCTTCCTTTGGTGCATCGGGTCCCAGATATTTGCTTTTTGGTCCCAAATCACGGTGGGTAAGCTTAAACCATGCTCTTGCAAACACATCTTTAAAATATTCATGGTCTTTGTAAAAACGTTCTGAAATTTTTCTGTATTCGGGGTCCATTTTCAGTGCCATGTCAGCATCTGTCATCATTGGATTTCTGCGCACTCCGGGAACATGAGCATCAAATGGCTTGTCTTCTTCTTTGATGTTGACCGGTTCCCATTGCCATGCTCCCGCAGGACTTTTTTTCTGTTCCCATTCATACTCAAAAAGCAGATAGAAATATGTGTGATTCCATCTGTCAGGAGTTGAAGTCCATGCGCCTTCAATTCCGCTGGTCACAGTGTCTTCTGCATTTCCTTTGCCTTTTGGGTTGGTCCATCCAAAACCCTGTTCTTCAAGTTCAGCTGCTTCAGGGGTGGGTCCAAGTATTGATGCATCTCCGTTTCCGTGTGCTTTTCCAACTGTATGTCCTCCGGCAGTCAAAGCCACAGTTTCTTCATCGTTCATGGCCATACGTTTAAATGTGGTTCGCATATCACGGGCTGTTTTTAAAGGGTCGGGATTACCGTCCACTCCTTCTGGATTCACATAAATCAAGCCCATCTGTACAGCAGCCAGAGGATTTTCCAATGAGTCCCGGTCTGAGTCGTCAGTATAACGATGTTTTGTTTCAGCAAGCCATTCTTTTTCAGCTCCCCAGTAAATATCCTTTTCAGGATGCCAGATATCTTCACGTCCACCGGCAAAGCCAAAAGTTTTAAATCCCATAGATTCATAGGCCATATTTCCGGCAAGAATAAACAAATCAGCCCATGAAATTTTGTTTCCGTATTTCTTTTTTACAGGCCAGAGTAATCTGCGTGCTTTGTCAAGATTTGCATTATCAGGCCAGCTGTTAAGCGGCGCAAAACGTTGATTGCCTGTATTGCTGCCACCACGACCATCGGCAACACGATATGTTCCGGCTGAATGCCATGCCATACGAATCATCAGGCCTCCGTAGTGCCCCCAGTCAGCTGGCCACCAGTCCTGGCTTTCCGTCATAAGTTTTTTCAAATCTTCTTTCAAAACTTCCAAATCAAGTTTGGCAAACTCTTGGGCATAATCAAAGCCAGCTTCATTGGGATTGGTTTTGGTGTCGTGTTGATGCAGAATGTCCAGATTCAGAGCATTTGGCCACCAACTCATTACAGATTTTTCAGTGTCTGTATTGGCTCCGTGCATAACAGGGCATTTTCCTTTGTTTGGATTTTCCATAGTATTCTTATTTTTTGTTTTTTTTAATTGCTGTAGGTCTGACAAAGTTAATAAAAAAATTTGACAATTGTATTCACATTTTCTTCGCCGGTGTCTGAGTGTTTTGCTTCGGGCGTTTCGGTACTTTCACCTTTGGTGAACACTCAACGCCCGGTAGCATTATAGCTTTTATACCCATAACATAGCACTTCGATGCGCTTCGCTTACTCAGTGTAAAAAAAAAAGAAAATATAAAATATTAAATATAAAATATTTATAACACGCTAAGGCTTGGAGTGCACATCATTTTTGTTTTTTTATTCTCCATAATCCGAAGGATGACGGAGAACTCAGTTCGAATGTTCTAATGTTCAATTACTTCGTTCTCTGTAATACACCGAAGGTGGATGAAAGAGAATTCTTCGGTTCTAAAAACTTTCACCTTTTACCTCTATACCCCTATAACTTTATACCATATTTGAGATTCTTTATTTCTTCTATAGCCGGGTCCTCGGCTCTGATCGTTAAAGTACATCAAATTTTTCGTGAGATAAACGGTGTCTGAGTGTTTTGCATCGGGCGTTTCGGTATTTTCACCGGTGTCTGAGTGTTTTGCTTCGGGGCGTTTCGATACTTTCGCCGGTGTCTGAGTGTTTTGCATCGGGCGTTTCGGTACTTTCACCTTTGGTGAACACTCAACGCCCGAAGCAAAATGTATCGAAGACACCGTTTTTACACCTTCATCTCAGGAACATCACCCTCTACAATCAACTTTGCCCCAGTTGAATTTACAATCTCTTCAACTGAAACTCCGGGTGCTCTCTCTATAAGCTTAAACCCTTGGGGTGTGACTTTTACAACCGCAAGGTCGGTGACAATCATTTTTACACAGCCCACACCAGTGAGAGGCAATGTACATTCCTCTAAAAGTTTGGGATTGCCATCCTTATCTGTATGTGTCATTGCCACAATAATATTCTTTGCAGCTGCAACCAAATCCATGGCTCCGCCCATCCCTTTGATGAGTTTGCCCGGTACCTTCCAGCTGGCAATGTCGCCCTTTTGGGATACTTCAAATGCCCCCAATACAGTCAGGTCAATGTGCCCACCGCGAATCATTCCGAAACTGGTGGAAGAATCAAAATATGCACCGCCTGTGAGCAGAGTCACCGTTTGCTTACCTGCATTAATCAAATCTGCATCTGCTTTCCCTTTTTCAGGATAGGGGCCAATGCCAAGCATGCCATTCTCCGACTGCAAGGTCACATTCATCCCTTCCGGAATATAATTGGCAATAAGAGTGGGGATGCCGATGCCAAGATTTACATAATATCCGTCCTGCAATTCCATTGCAATACGTTTTGCTATACTGTTTTTATCCAAAGCCATAATGTTTTCCTTTAAAGTTAATAACTAACGTTCGGTAACAAACTCAATACGTTTTTCATAATCCACACCCTGGAAAATACGCTGCACAAAAATGCCCGGAGTATGAATTTGACTCGGATCAAGCTGTCCAACAGGTACAAGCTCTTCCACTTCGGCAATGGTAATTTTTCCGGCAGGAGCCATAGCCTGATTGAAATTATTAGCTGTGTGCCTGTATATAAGGTTTCCGTTTGCATCACCCTTCCAGGCTTTGACAATGGCAAAATCAGCCACCATACCATATTCAAGAATGTGCGGTTTTCCGTTGAATTCGCGAACCTCTTTGTTGCCCTGTACTTCGGTACCGTATCCGGCAGGTACAAAAAATGCAGGAATTCCCATGCCACCGGCACGACAACGCTCTGCAAGTGTTCCCTGAGGAATTAACTCCACTTCTAGTTCGCCTGCCATCAATTGCCTTTCAAATTCTTTATTTTCACCAACATAAGAGGCAATCATCTTTTTCATCTGATGCTTGGCAAGCAACAAGCCAAGGCCAAAATCATCCACTCCTGCATTGTTTGAAATACAGGTGAGGTTTTTTACATTTTTTTCCACCAGTGCATTGATACACATTTCAGGAATGCCACACAAACCAAAGCCACCAAACATGATGGTCGCTCCGTCGGGAATATCCCTGATGGCTTCAAAAGCATCTTTTATTACTTTGTTCATATAATTTATTTTTAATTATTTACGATAGATTAATTCAATAAATGATTAAACAGGATATTCATCAATGACATATCTTGAAATCACAAGCCTCTGAATCTCAGATGTGCCTTCTCCGATTTGTAGCAAACGCTGGTCACGGTAAAATCTTTCCACATCATAATCCTTCATCAAACCATATCCTCCGTGCACCTGAACTGCTTCATAAGCCACTTCATTGGCAATTTCAGCACAATACAGTTTAGACATTGCTGCTTCTTTGGCAAAGGGCTTTCCGTTGTCTTTGAGCCAACATGCTTTATACAAAAGATTACGTGCAAGTTCAACTTTCATTGCCATATCTGCAAGTTTGTTTCCCACAACCTGATTGTAGGCAATGGGTTTGCCAAACTGTACGCGCTGCTGTGCATATCTCACAGCAAGTTCAAAAGCACCCTGTGCACATCCAAGGCCCATGGCAGCAATTGACAATCGTCCATGATCAAGGGTGTTGAGCATGATTTTGGAACCTTCGCCTCTTTTTCCCAGCAGATTTTCTTCGGGAACGATGCAATCGTCAAAATACAGCTCAGCTGTGTTCGAAGCACGCCACATCATTTTATCATGCATGGTTTTTGCCAGAAATCCGGGTGTGTTTTGCTCAACAATGATTGCCGAAAATTCCTTTTTTCCGTCTTTTTCACCAGTGACAGCTTGCACAGTGCTTCCCTTTGAAATATCTGCAGAAGCATTGGTAATAAATATCTTAGAACCATTGATGCGCCATTTTCCGTCTTCCAATACAGCATTTGTTTTGGTTGCACGTGAGTCTGAACCAGCATCTGCTTCGGTGAGGCCAAATCCCCACAATGCTTCACCTGTGCACAACTGAGGTACATATTTTCTTTTCTGTTCTTCAGAACCGAAATAATAAAGCGGATTCACCCCCAGCGAATTGTGGGCAGCCACAGTTGCAGCTTGTGAACCATCAATGCGTGCAATTTCCTCAACTGCAATAATATATGATATATAATCCAGTCCCTGTCCACCATATTCCGGTGATACAATCATCCCAAACAAACCCATTTCTCCCATTTTGCGGGTGAGTTCTATTGAAAATTCTTGTTTTTCATCAAGTTCTTTGGCCAGAGGTTTGATTTCTCTTTCGGAAAAATCACGTACAGATTGTCTGATAAACTCTTGTTCCTGTGTTAATTCGAAATTCATAATGTTATTAGTTTTATTTGTTAATCATTTTTTATTTCTTCAAGAATCACCAATGGAGTTGAGGCTTCAATCATATCATTGAGTGATACATTGATTTTCTGAACTATGGCATCTTTGTTTGACATAATTTTATTTTCCATTTTCATGGACTCAATCACAAGCAGCACATCGCCTTTTGAAACTTTGTCGCCTTCTTTCACATTGAGTTTGAACACCTTGCCCGGCATGGGAGAGGTGATTGAATTTCCGCTGCTGCCTGAACCTGCTGCCCCACCTGCAGATGAGTCATCCTCAAACAAATCGGTACGCTTCATTTCAAATGTTTTGCCATTCATAACAATGTTTGCATTGCCGTCTTCGCCTTTTGTCACTTTTGCAAAGAAATTTTCTCCGTCAATGTTCACATCCACCTCGCCACGTGCAATATAAATGAGCGAACAGAGATGATTTTGTTCGTTGATTGTCAGGTTATATTCCTTTTCTTTGAGATTTTCTGCAGTGAGTTTGATGGTTTCACCGTTGTGAAGTACTTCAATCTGTTTCATATGTCTCCAGAAACCAATGGTTTTCCAAACATCAGGATCTTTGTGAGGGGCAGGTTCTTCATCAAAAATACGTGTATTCAGAGAATACATAATATATGCTGCAGCAGCGATGTTTTCATCCACTTCTTTTTTGCTATATGAACTGCGGTTTGGTGCTTGTGTTTCTTTCACGATAATTGTGTTTTTTGGTGATTTAACTTTTGCAATTTCAGCTTCAAAACGTTCTTTGGCAATGCCTGATTTATAATCCCTGTATTGGGTTTCATGCATTGCAAATTCGAACAATTCTTCATCGTCAGGACCAGTTTCCCAGCCGTTTTCTTCCATTTCTTTTCTGTATTTGTCAAGCACATCGGGATAGGCGTCCTGTGGCACACCTGTATAGAACTCACGATTTTGGTCGGCAGCCAGTTTTTCAAAAATGGGATCAATTTTTCCGGGCAAATTGCCTGCTTTTCCAAGCAGCATATCCCAGCTGTTGTCATCAATCATTTCAAAACGTTCTTTGCCCTGAGCGAGATTGAGTACATTGACAAGAGCAGTGTTTTTCACATACTGGCTAAAGGGAGTCACAAGGGGAGGGTAGCCCATCATAGGCCAGATATACGCCACCTCATCAAACAATTTGATGAGCAGTTCATCTTCACTGAGCGGTGCCTGTCCGGCAGCCTCAAGTGCCATATTAATTCCCTGATGAACACCCTTCAAATCGGCCATCAGACTTCCCATCATTCCGCCCGGCAATCCGCTTTCAACCATGAGGGAAGACATATACCTGTTTTTTGGATCAATGAAATATCCAAGAAAATCATCCATAAACTCCTGAGTAAGAGCACGCGCCTCCATATAGGCCTTCATGTTAATTTTTGGAACATCAAATCCTGCGTCATCCAGCATTTCGCGAATGGTAATCACATCGGGATGAACCATACCCCATGACAGAGGTTCCATGGCAACATCCACATAATCGGCACCAGCCTTGGCCACCTCAAGCATGGAGGCAACTGAAAAACCAGGTCCCGAGTGACCATGATACTGTACCTTGATGTGGGGATATTTTTCCTTGATGGCAAACACAAGTCGGCCAAGAGTGTGCGGTCTTCCAATACCTGCCATATCTTTCAGACAAATCTCGTCAGTGCCATATTCAACAGCTTTGTCAACCACCTGCATAAAATGTTCTACAGTGTGAATTGCAGAATGTGTGATGCTTAACGTGGCCTGTGAAATCATTCCGGCTTCTTTGGCATACTTTATTGATAACTCCAGATTCCGATGGTCATTTAGTCCGCAAAACGAACGTGCAATATCAACACCCTGAGCTTTTTTCACCTGATACATCAAGCGTCTCACATCGGCCGGAACAGGAAACATCCTGATGCCGTTGAGCGCACGCTCCAGCATATGTGTCTGTATGCCTGCTTCATTAAATGGTTTCACCCATTCGCGTACTGCTGTGTTGGGATTTTCACCAAACAACAGATTCACCTGCTCAAAGGCACCGCCATTGGTTTCAATTCTTGAAAAACATCCCATTTCAATCAAAACAGGAGCTATACGCTGAAGCTGATCCACACGGGGCACATATTTGCCAGAAGACTGCCACATATCCCTGTAAATCAAACTAAATTCTATTTTTCTTTTACTCATCTTAATACTAATTTTACTAATTGGGCTCTACTAATTACGAATAACGATTTTACGAATTACTTATTAACGAATAAAAACTTCTCACTTCTAACTTCGATTGTTCTATTATTCAATTATTCAATTGTTCTTTTGTCTTTTTACTCAACAACCCACCCCGGTTTTCTTTTTTCCAGGAACGATGCCATTCCTTCCTGTCCTTCATTTGAAGCCCTTAGTTCGGCGATTAATCTTGCTGTGTAATCAATAGCATCTTCAAATTTCATGTTATTAGAAATATTGTATATCAATGATTTGCAAGCTGCAATGGCTTCGGGTCCGCTGCTCAGCAGAGATTTTATAATTTCCTGCACATAGGCTTCAAGTTCTTCAGCGGGAAGTGATTTATTGGCAAGGCGGTACCATTCGGCTTCTTTCCCAGTAAATCGTCTTCCGGTTATCATCAGGTCTCTTGAACCATATTCCCCGATGCGTTTCATCACATAGAGAGAAATTGTGGCAGGAGCTATTCCCAATTTCACTTCGCTGAATGCAAATTTTGTGTCATCTGTGCAATAAACAAAATCACATGCTGCCAGAAGTCCGTTGGCACCTCCAATGGCAGCTCCGTGAACCATGGCTATGGTTGGTTTGCTGCATGTATAAATCACATGAAAACACTTTGCCAGGCGTTTGCTGTCCTCATAGTTTTCTTCAAATCCGAACTGAGCAATACCTTTCATGTAGTTCAGGTCGGCACCGGCACAGAAGGATTTTCCCTGCCCGCGAAGTATGACTATGCGTACTTCCTTCATGGTGTTGATGGTTTGAAAACAATCAATGATTTCGGAGATCATTTTTTCATTGAGTGCATTGTGAACATCGGGACGATTGAGCCACACAGTGCCAATTGCATCTTTTTGTTCAAATTGGATGGTTTCGTATGAATTCATTTTTTTTTAATTTTTTTCTTGATTTTACATTCTGAATACACCGTATTTCTGATCAGGAATTTGTTTGTTTTGAGACATGGCAATTCCCATTGCGATAACTTTTCTTGTGTCAACCGGATCAATTATACCGTCGTCCCACAAACGTGCAGTGCTGTAATAGGCAGAACCTTCGTATTCATATTTATCTATGATGCTTTTTCTCAGTGCTTCAATTTCTTCAGCAGGGGGTTCCATCCCTTTGGAGCGATACTGATCTTCTTTTACTGTTGTCAGAACAATTGCCGCCTGACGACCACCCATGACAGATATTTTGGCATTGGGCCACATAAATAATAGTCGGGGGCTGTAAGCACGACCTGCCATACCATAATTTCCTGCACCGAATGAACCTCCGAAGATAACAGTGAATTTGGGCACATCAGCATTGGCCACTGCATGCACCATTTTTGCACCGTCTTTGGCAATTCCGCCTCTTTCAAAATCTTTGCCCACAATAAAGCCGGTAATATTTTGCATGAATACTAATGGTATCTTTTTGGATGTACACAATTCAATAAAGTGCGTGGCTTTCAGTGCTGATTCAGAAAACAAAACCCCGTTATTGGCAATAATTCCCACTGGAAATCCCATAATTCTTGCAAATCCTGTAACGATTGTAGTTCCATATCTTTGTTTGAATTCATGAAATTTGCTTCCGTCAACCATTCGAGCAATAATTTCTCTTGGGTCAATCAAATCTTTGAAATCAACGGGAGCTATACCGTAAAGTTCTTGTGGGTCATAGGCAGGCTCTTCAATTGGCATCAAATCGAAAGCTTGTTTCTTTTTGAATTTCATTGATTCAAAAATATTTCTCAGGATTTGAATTGCATGCTGATCGTTTTCTGCAAAATGATCGGCCACTCCTGAAATAGAAGTATGCACATCGGCACCGCCAAGTTCTTCGGGAGTAACAATTTCGCCTGTGGCAGCTTTCACCAGTGGAGGGCCACCCAAAAAGATTGTTCCCTGATTTTTCACAATCACAGTTTCATCACTCATGGCCGGCACATAAGCTCCGCCGGCTGTGCATGAACCAAGTACGGCTGCAATTTGTGGAATACCCATTGAAGACATTCTGGCCTGATTGTAGAAAAATCTTCCAAAGTGATCCCTGTCGGGAAAAACTGTGTCCTGTTCGGGTAGAAAAGCACCGCCTGAATCAACTAAATACACACATGGCAATTGATTTTCCATGGCAATTTCCTGAGCACGAAGATGTTTTTTTATTGTAAGATGCATATATGTACCGCCCTTCACCGTGGCATCATTGGCAATAATCACAGTTTCACGTCCATGTATTAGTCCCACTCCAGTTACAATCCCTGCAGAAGGGAAACCGTCGTCATACAGACCATAGGCTGCCAGAGGTGATAATTCCAAAAATGGAGTGTTGGGGTCAACCAGCTGGTTAATGCGTTCGCGTGCAAGCAGTTTTCCTCTTTCCTTATGTTTGGAAATAATTCCGGCAGGTACTGAACTCATTATTCGGTTGTATTCATCCCTGTAGCGATTTAAAAGTGTGAGAAATTCTTCTTTGTTTGCTCTGAACGAATCAGAGTTCACATCAATTTTGGATTCTAATTTATACATAGAGAGGTTTTTTAAAGGTCACAAAAATAGAAAAAAATCATTTACAAACACCATAAAATTTTCCGATAAATATTTGTGAAATCAAGCCAACAAAATATTTGCTTTCTCTTTGCTGAATATCTGAATGTTACAGAAATGAGAAGATTTGTTTTTACTGCTAACATTATAATCATGTTTGTGACTGAGGATTTTATTGTACTTTGTGTTTTTTTTGTGCCCTTCCCATCGGGATCACTATGTGAGGAGCCTTGGTGTCAGAAAAAAACAAGCGGAATATGAGTTGAGCAGCTAAGTTTTTATTTTATCAAATGTAACAAAAGTGTTGTAATATTAAAATTGTTTAATAATTTTGAAGATTCAAAAATTCAAAATAAATAAAATATAAGATATGAAAAAACACATCATTTACCTATTGACAATCAGTCTGTTTGTTGTTTCCTGCAAGGAAAAAGTGACTGATTTTTCACAACTACAAGACCGTAACGGTTTGTTTTTTTTGATGAACACCGATAAACCTTTCTCAGGAAAAGTGGTTGCCAAATCAAATGGAATACTAGAATTTGAAGGTAGTTTTAAGGATGGATTAAGAACAGGAAACTGGGTATATTACTATCCCAACGGACAAAAGCAAACAGAAGGAGTTTTTGTTGACGGAGCAAAAGATGGGCAATGGCCAATTTGGAAAGAAAACGGAGTGTTGGATTATTATGAGATATATAAATATGGAAATCTAATCTCAGATAATAAGGAAAAGGAAGAAGAAACAGAAGAAGAAGTGAAAGAAGAAGAAAAGAAAAAAGAAGAATCAGATGGGCCAAAAATGCAATGGGTTAACTGGAATCAACTACAGGGTGGTTCAACCAAAACCTATAATGGAGTCCTCTATACAGGCGGATTTACACAATATTATTCAAACGGAGCCAAAAGTTTGATCGGTTATTATACAAATGGAGTTAGGTCAGGAAAGTGGACTTTTTACCATAAAAATGGCACTGTTAAGGATGTAAAGCACTATTAGTTTGAGCTTTCACAACAATCAGTGTAAACCTCAAAACTGCAGAGGCGATAATACACAAAGTTTGGTTGTGTCAGTTTTAACCTCACATACCTTGCAGAAATATTTTGTAAATTTCTATACAAATTAATATTTTCCTGGCATTTTTCTTCAGTGAAAATTGTTTTCCAATCTGTTTGATTGTCTGAAATTTCAATATTAAACTGAACAGCATAGAAAATCCAGTCCCACACCAGTCTGATATCTGTGATGTTTTTTATTGCTCCCAAATCAAGACAAATCCATTGATTGGGATTATCCCATGCACTGCTCCAGTCGGTTTTTGTATTTGCATCAATTACATTGGATGCCTGATGTTTGGTGTCATTACTTTGTACTGAAGATGCAGTAACTGTTACATTATTGTAAAGAGCAGCTCCGGCAAATTCAGAGTTTTTATCAATCCATACAGGGATATGTTTTTTTGTAATACCTGTTCCCAATTCTTCAAATTCAAGTTTGTTCAAATAAGTAATTCGTGGCAAATAGCACTTCATAAAACCATAATGGTTGTTCATTCCGGTTAAATTTTTATCAAATTCACTTCCTGCAGGATGAGAATTTTGCCATGTGAGATTATTTTCAGAAGGTGAAAACTGAAAGCTCCATTCAGGAAAAACACTGGTAATTCTTAGCAGTAGCAGTACCTGTTTTTGTTTACCAAAGTCAACCCATGTAATTCCATTGGCAGCAGTGGCATTTTCAGGACGAGATTCAATATCTGAAATACAAATTATATAATTTCTATCTTCATCAATAAGGATTTCATTGTCACTAACTGAAAAGACAGTAGCAGCCGGGGCAGGAGAGGAGGGACAATAGTCAATTCCACTGATTGCAAAATATCTAACCTGTGAGGGTTGCATGATTTGTTCAGCATTTTTTGTTGAAGGAAAAGTGGGTAGTTTTCCTGTTAATATCAGTATTCTATCATGAGAAAAACTCACAGGTCGATAAAGAATTGATTCATAATTGTTTTTGTTGGCAAATGATTCACAATTTGCAGGGTTAGGTTGATATTCTCCCTTTCCTGTCCATGCAAGTTCGGTTTCTCTCACTTTTTCGGCTTCAGCAAGAGTTAAAAATCCCTTTCTCAGATATTCAGCCATAAGTAAAACAGACTGAAAACTCCATGCTTTGTACCATCCTGTAGAAGTGATGGTATCAGCAAATTCAACGAGGTTTTCTTTGTTTTCATTGTTAGTGTTCAGTTCATAAAAATCTTTGTGATTTGAAAAATCTGAAGAAATGAAGTATTTCTGGCCTGTTGGAAGCTCATAATAAACCTTTGGCAAAGGAACACCTCCAAGGGCATCCACATGGTCATCGGGCTGGCAGATTCGGATACATACAGATCCCATATTCCACATTCCATCATAGTGAACTTTGTGACTGTCAGTTAAGTTTATCATTTCAGGGCCACGCCACGAAATAAGAGACGCATTAAGTGCATTGCTGTTATTTCGGTATGGAAAACATGCAGAGGTTTCACCAAAATTCAATTCATCATTCATAACCAGATTAAACTCTAGTCTGTAAGATCTTTCTGTTGCATTTCTGTTGGCTCCCTTGCGGAATGGATTGAGACTTCCCTCAAGTGGTTCGATGTCAGCATCTACAATTGAAATTTCACCTGGTCCAAAAATTCTGTTGGTTGAATATTCAAATCCACTCAATGGAGGACTGACCTGAATGGAAAAAAAACGGCAATGGGGGAATTCTCCTTCAATAATCAGTTTACTCCCAAATGGAGCAAGGGGAGTTGCAAGAAAAAGATATGTTGTCTGAAGATCGGGCATCCATGCATAAATTGTGTCATGGCTATTTCTATGATTGGTGCGCACAATCCATGTTTCTTCATCTGTAACAGTTTCAGGATTTTTCAATACAAAATGATTACACTCAGTAATTCCTGAAGGTATAAGGTAATCTGGAATTGAATCAGAGACAAGTCCCATTGCCCACTGAGTTATGTATAAATCCAGATTATCTGAAATTTTCATTGCTTCATTGCGAATATCCTGATGAGGATGATGTGGAAAACAGTCAGAAAGAGGATGACATGCAAATAAAGAAAGTAACAAAACCAGAATAACGGGGAGAAGAAGTTTGAATTTCATACATTTAGATATATAAAATAGATAGATTACATCAATTTAATTTGCGTCTGTATTAAAGAATCGACAAATATAAATTGTTTTTTTGTAACTGCACACCACTAAAAAAAGTAACTGTTCACCAATTTATCACCATGTGACTAAGAAAATATCGTTGTTTTCTTAGCCACGAATTCCTTTAGATTTGCAAAATAAAAATTATAAATGTTATTATGTTGTTAAAAAG
>CAZGIW010000064.1:0-22029 GCA_964526285.1 uncultured Bacteroidales bacterium
GAGAAGTTTATCCCGTAGAGCGGAGCGAAACGGGAAATCCTATCGGAATCGCGAAGAGATTACGATAGGATGAGAAGTTTATCCCGTAGAGCGGAGCGAAACGGGAAATCCTATCGGAATCGCGAAGAGATTACGATAGGATGAGAAGTTTATCCCGTAGAGCGGAGCGAAACGGGAAATCCTATCGGAATCGCGAATAACCATTCATAGAGGATGGTTTTTTTTATGTCTATGTGAACAGTTGAAAATTCTTGAAAAAAACTACTTCTTTACTATAACCTTTTCAAACAGAACAGTGTTTCTTTCAATAATCTTTATATAATACACTCCCTGCGAAAGGAAAGAAATATCCAAAACATGATGTTGAAACTCAGCAACAAACAGCCCTTTTGCATCATACAGTTCAATCTCAGCATCCTGACTAACACCTTCTATTGTTAGCATGTCTGTAGCTGGGTTGGGAAAAATGTTTATTCCGCCAACAGACTCTTGTTGCTGAAATCCAGTTCCGCTTTCAATTTCAATGATAAAATACAACAAACTTGTTCCTACTATATCATTCCATTCGCCAGCAACACCCAACATTGTTGTCCCCGAAGGCCATCCGGCTAAACCAATGGCAGCATGGTGTTGTCCTGTGCCATAATTATCTGGTTCTTTCGGAGTGCCTGTACTTGTACCTCCCCAGTTAAAATATGAGCTTCCTTCTGACACACCGTCACCTGCTCCATTATCACCCTGTCCGCTCCAAAAGTGAATCCCAATTCCATCGCTATTTCCATCCCACAACCACACACCTTCTGCAGCTTGATCTGTTGCTCCAATCCACACATATGCAATACCTCCTCCATTTGCAACTGATGTATAAGTTGGACTCACTCCTGCCCCATTGATGATGGCATCATACACAGCTATCTGCTCGTTCAAATCATTTATCTCAACCAGATAGCCTCCTCTTTCCACAGCACAGTCTGCTGCATCCTGCCAATTTTTCAATTCTTTTACAACCTCATAATAGGTGTTGTTGTAAATAAAACCATAAATACTCAGTGAATCTGCACACTGAGAGTAACTCTGCACATAAAAAACAGAAGCAATTAATAAAGCAAATATTCTTCTCATAATTTACTGGTTAATATATTAGACATGTTTTCAGAAAACAAAAATATAAAAAAATATTACTCAATATTAACGTCAGTAAAAACCATAAGCGCAGCTGTCATTGCCCGAAGCCCTGTGATATATACATCTTCATGAACATCAAACAGTGGTGTGTGCAAATTTCTCACAGTATCATTTGAGGGGTCTCCGGATCCGATTCTGAAATAGCATGATGGAACATGCTGGGTGTAATATGCAAAATCATCGGCAGTCATTCTCAGCTGTAATTCTTCTACATTCGTATCTCCAAGATGTTTTTTTGCTGATAATAAAACCTTCTCTGTAAGCACACTGTCATTACTAAGGACAGGATATCCCTTAATAATTTTCAAATCTGCTGCAACTCCTGATGTTTCTGCTGTATTCACACAAATCTCTTTAATTAGATCGTGGGCTTTTTTTCTCCATTCTTCATCAAAAGTTCTGAAAGTTCCTTCAATTTCCACAACATCGGGAATAACATTTGTTCTTCCGTTGGCAATGAACTTTCCAAAACTGAGTACTGAAGGAATTTCGGGCGAAGTTCTGCGGCTAATTGCCTGTTGCAGAGTTGTAACAAGCTGTGCAGCACATACCACAGGATCGTTGAGCAAGTGAGGCATTGCAGCGTGTCCTCCTTTGCCAATCAAAGTCAGATAAATCTCATCACTTGAAGCCATATACAAGCCTTTTCTGAAAGCAACTTTACCTGCTTTCATTTCAGGCAACACATGCAATCCAAGCATATAATCAACTTTTGGATTTTCCAAAACACCAGAATTAATCATTTCCAGTGCACCTCCGGGCAAGGTTTCTTCTGAGGGCTGAAAAATTAGTTTCACACCAAAAGGCAGGTGCTGGCTATGTTCATGTAGCAAAAATGCTATCCCAAGCATGATTCCCATATGTACATCATGTCCGCAGGCATGCATCACCCCATGATTCCTTGACACATAATCTACTTCATTGGCTTCTTCTAGTGGCAAAGCATCCATTTCTGCACGGATGGCAATCGTTTTTGAATTTTCTTTTCCCAGAAAAACAGACAATCCGTGATTCTCATAATGCACAATATTTTTCAACCCCATGTCTGTCAGCACTTTTGTAATATACTGTGAGGTTTTTTCTTCTTTTCCCGACAGTTCAGGATGAGCATGCAGATATTTTCTGTGTCCAGCAGCAATATCGGCAATCCTGAGAAAATCATTTTCAAACAATGTATAAAGTGCATTCATAAACTTAAAAGTCAAGGCTTAAAGATAAATAAAACAGTGGTTTACTAACTCTGCCATCTTCAACTCCCCAGGCAAGATCAGCCTTAATAAAATAACCCAGTAGTTTTGTTCTCAATCCGCCTCCAAATCCTCCAACTATGGGATTTTTATATCTCTTTACTACAACTGTTAATGAATTAGCTTCTATGACATGGGTAAACAAACTGTTATCTTCAGAAAACGGGTTCCACCCTTCCCAGGCAGTACCAAGATCTCCAAACCCAACAATTTGAAAATTATTAAGGAATTCCGACCTCAACGGTCTGTTCATAAAATAACTGAATACGGGTAATCTCAACTCTGAATTGGTAACAAAGAAGCTGTTTCCGTTTCTGATATTCTGCTGAAATCCCCTCATATTTGTTGCCATTGCCTGAAATTCATAATTCCTTTCGTAGTTAATATTCACATCATAATTAAAGCGTGGAAACAGCCAGTTATCAACACCGCCTAAAAAATAAATCAGCCTGCCGCTGCCCATGGTGGTACTGGCTGCAATACGATTGGCAAAAATAAAATTTCTGTGAATCTTTGTATAGTGTCTGTAGTCAAAGCCAAGAACAATAAGGTTCATTGGCTCTCTGGAAATAATTTGCAGATATTCTCCCCAAAGTTTCCATCTTTGTCCATAAAGAATATTAAGCTGAGGTTGGCGAGTGTTATCAAACACCAGCTCTGCTTTGGCTCCACCCCAGTATTCATCAACCCCTTTGCGAATAAGATTCTGATAGTCAGTTGATAAAAAATGTGCCTTATCTTGTCTCAACATCAGAGAAGGTCGAAATGAAAAAACATTACTAAAGGGATACTGAAGAAGATAATGAAGGTTATTTTGCTTGTGGTCAATGAAGCTCACCTCTGTGAACTGTTCATAACTTTGCCTGTGAAACAGCCATCTTTTGTCCAGCCTGCCCTTGTAGTTTTCAAATCCGATAAAAAACTCACTGTTTCTGAGATTGAGAGATAACCGGTATCCACCAATAATTCTATAATCTTCAAGCAAATCATTTATCCCAATTTTAAAAAAAGCATTCATTCCCGGGCCATTAAAAATGGGACCCGGACCTGCAAATCTCTGATATGAGCTATTGAGAAATCCGTAATCAAGCTGACTCACAAGTTGATTGATTGAATACTCTACATCATAGTTGCGCTGATAAGGCAGGATAAAAGTAGGCGTTGTGTCTGGCTTTTCATCTTTGGTCTCCTGGATAACAGTATCCTTCTTTTCTTTTGTCTTTCCATAGCCTCTGAACACATAGTTATTAATATCAACTTTTCCTGTATCATCGGGGCTAACAGGGTATGACTGCCTTATGACAACAGTGTCAGCCTGAACTTCTTTTTCTCTCATTTTTTTAGCTTCAGCCAAAAGCACATCGCCCTGATAGGAAGTGAGAGGTAGAGGCAACTCATAATAATTTTCATTCTCTGTTTCGGGAAGCAGGTAGAGTTTATATTTATTCTCTTCAAACACAATTTGCGACATTGTATTTCCGAAATAGCTCAGATCATGTGTGAGTATTGACTGTGGATAATCAGTTACAGGAAATACTGTTGAAAAATACCGGTAATGAATGATTGTGTCCACATGACTGATGGCGCTGTCAATTTCTGCAATATAGCGATTATATATACCATTGATGTCGGACACAAACTGCAACTTTTCTGTACCCCATGGCATAGGATACAGTGCATTTCCTTTGTCCAGATTTGTCACTCTCCAAAGTACCGGAGATTTGGATTGATAATTATAGAGAAAGATATTGTAATGTTCAGATTTTTCAGGAGTGTATGCATAATCCCTTATATAAGTATCTTTGTCAAATACGATAGTATCACTAACACGATTTGATGAAAATGCGATAAACTTTCCACCATGAACAAATCGTGGATTGAGATCATCAAACAAATCTTTTGTAATCCTTTCAAATGTTTTTGATGCAAGATGATATACAAAGATATCAGACTGTCCGTTTACTGTAGCTGATACCAACAAAGAAAGTCCATTGGGGGCATAACTCATATCATGAATTTTATCAACCCCAAACACAGATTGACGTTCAAGTTTGTTTTTTTCAGGCAGATAGTAATATAAATGTTTGATTCCTTTTTTTTCAATAAGAAAAGCGAGCAATTCTCCACGTGGATGCCAGGCAAGCAATGGGTATGAAAAATCTTGTTCTTCATCAAGGCGATATCCTGTTTTGAAAATTCTTTTTCTTTTTCCGGTAGCCACATTCTGAATATAAATGCTTTTTTTATTCTGATGGTCAATGGCATATGCAATGTTTTTGCCGTCGGGGCTAATCATAGCTTGCTGCAGAACTGCTTCCTGACGAATTTTAACTTTAATCTGATTGTTTTCAGGCAGGGGCATCCTGTCCTGAACATCAAATCTATATCTTTGCTGGTTGTATATATACCAGTCGCGTGTCATATTTTTAAACGACATTCCTGTATAGTATAAAAAACCGCTTTCCAGACTTCTTGTAATTTTAGTAAGATACACCACATTGGGAATAGCCTGTTCCCCATATTTATCCTTCATAAATTTCCAGATTGAATGTCCGGCAATAATAGCATCACTTCCCGTGAGGTTGTTAAATTTTCGGTATTTTCCTGAAAGGAATCCATTTCGGGCAATATTATCAAGCTCCGTACTCCAATCGTCGGCCACATAGCTTATGAGCCCTTCGGTAAACCATTTTGGCAAAAACAACAGCGCTGAATTTTTGATATTTGCACCTATTTCCTGTCCATAAAGCATTTGATTAACCAGAACTGTGGCAATGCCTGTTCGAATCTGTCTTTCAAAATTCTGATAACTGCCATCAAAATATAAAATGATTGTGTTGTTTATGACTCTGGTAACACCACCCACATTATACTGATCTTCATCGGCAAGTCCGATATTGCTTTCCTTCATATCAGACATTGAATTGAAAATTACAAACTGCAGTTTAGAATTGAGATAATACTCAATTTTGGATTGCATTTGGGGCAATACATCTTCTGCATATTTAGCTGTATTGATTGCCAGCTCTTTCCCATTTTGATAAAAATATGTGTCAAAATTTTGAAACCTGTAGTGCGACCAGATTTTCTCACTACTATATTGCACTCTGTTTTTTCCAAACACCATTTGAAGCCCATTGTAGAATTGGGCCGACAATAATTGCGGTAAAAAAAACAAAAGAAATATGTAACCGATTCTGTTCATTCTTTTCATTTACATGGAAAAGGATTGTAAAATTAACTATTTTCTGTGAAACAGATTGTGTTGGCAGAAAGATTTTTATAAAATATTTTGTCTCCACATTTTATTACAATTGACAGATGATAGTTTCTGTTTTAATAAAAAGCTGTATATTCGCAAGCTGAAAAAATAACGTATATGAAATCATACAAGCTGATAAACAATCTTGGCGGATGGCTGTTATTTATCATTGCATCAGCCGTTTACATCATGACCGCTGAACCAACAGCAAGTTTTTGGGATTGTGGTGAATACATCGCCACATCTTATAAACTACAAGTTGGACACCCTCCCGGGGCACCTACTTTTCAATTGATTGGACGTTTTTTCTCAATGTTTGCATTCGGAAACGTTGAAAACGTTGCATTTATGGTTAATATACTATCCGCAATTTCCAGCGGATTGACAATTATGTTTCTTTTTTGGTCAATCACTTTGCTTGCCAAAAAATTCACCCAGAAAACAGGAGACGAATATACTTTATACCAAAAACTATGTATCTTCTCAGCAGGTGCTGTTGGTGCTCTGGCATACACTTTTACAGATTCTTTTTGGTTTTCTGCTGTTGAAGGGGAGGTCTATGCATTATCATCCCTTGCCACAGCCATCACTTTTTGGGCAGCATTGAAATGGGATGAGAACGCAGACAAACCTGATTCAAACAGATGGATGTTGTTTATTGCATATCTGGTAGGTCTGTCAATCGGCATTCACTTGTTGAACCTGCTTGCTTTACCTGCCATCGTTTATATTGTGTATTTCAGAAAATATAAATATTCCCTTAAAGGAATGCTGCTCACAGGACTGATTGGAGCGGGACTGCTAATACTTGTATTGTATATCATCATCCCTGGTGTTGTTATTCTGGCGGGAAAATTTGAGCTTTTCTTTGTTAATACAGTAAGAATGCCCTTTAACAGTGGGACAATAATATACTTTCTCCTGCTGATTGGGGGAATTACTTATGGTATTCACTATACCATGAAGCGCAAAAAGGTTATTATGAATCTTGTTTTTAAAGCATTTGTACTACTGCTGATTGGGTATTCAACCTATTTTATGCTTGTTATTCGTTCAACTGCTGAAACTCCCATAGATGAAAACAATCCATCCAATGCCATCGGGTTGCTTGCATATCTGCAACGTGAACAATACGGTGACACTCCGCTTATTTATGGACCATACTACACAGCGCCACTTGATCGCAATGCTGAGTGGGGCAACAGAAGTCCTGTTTATGCCAAAGATGAAGAACAGAAAAAATATGTAATTATTGATAAACGTGAGGGAGTGAAGCCTGTCTTTGCCAAGGAGTTTTCCACTGTATTCCCAAGAATGTGGAGTTCATCAGAAAATCATCATATGACTGGCTATGAAAACTGGGGCAAGGTGAAAGGAACCATGATCAGATATAATGATGGACAGGGGTCAAGAATGATAAAAAAACCAACTTTTGGTGAAAACCTCAGGTTTTTCTTTTCTTATCAGGTTGGGCATATGTATGTACGTTATTTCATGTGGAATTTTGCCGGAAGGCAAAATGATATTCAGGGACATGGCAATCTTATTGACGGAAACTGGATTTCTGGTATCCCATTTATTGATAATCGTTTGGGGCCTCAGGAGCATTACCCTGATAATATGAAGCAAAACAAGGCAAGAAACAGATATTACATGCTCCCTCTGTTGCTCGGACTTGCTGGCCTTGCATTTCACTTTAAGAAAAGACCCAAAGACGCTTTTGTGGTTGGCATGTTATTTTTTATGACCGGACTTGCCATTGTAATTTATTTGAATCAAACACCCTATCAGCCCAGAGAGAGGGATTATGCCTATGCAGCATCTTTCTATGCTTTTGCCATATGGTTGGGACTTGGGGTGCTTGCATTGAATCAATTGCTGAGAAAGTGGCTAAAAGAGGGTGTTGCATCAATTCTAATCGCAGTTATGATCTCAACTATTGCAGTTCCTTACGTATTAGCAAAGGAAAACTGGGATGATCATGACCGTTCTGACCGATACACAGCAAGGGATATTGCAAAAAACTATCTGGACAGTTGTGAACCAAATGCAATACTTTTCACCAATGGAGATAATGACACATTCCCGCTATGGTATGTTCAGGAAGTTGAAGGTTATCGTACTGATGTTCGAGTTGTTAACCTCAGTCTTCTCAATACAGACTGGTATGTAAATTCAATGAAGCGACAAGCATATGATGGTCTGCCTGTTCCTTTCTCTTTGCAGGAACATCAGTATCAGTCCGGAAGCTATGATGTAGTGTATCTTTTTGAACAAAATGAAAATGCAGCACCCATCAACATCATTGATTTATTCACTATTTTGCATAAAGCTCCTGAGCGGCTGAAATTCACCAATCAGGGCAAGCAACTTGATTATTTTCCCGGCAAAAATTTCTATTTACCAATTGATTCTGCCAGAATGGTTGACCTTGGTGTAGTAGCTCCTGAAGACGCACATCTTATTGTAGACAGTATGGATTGGAGAATTGACAGATTTGCACTCTATAAAAACGGAATCATGCTTCTTGACCTTTTGGCACATAACAACTGGGAAAGGCCAATTTACTTCGCTATCACTACTGGAGATGATGCATATTTTGGACTTCAGGATTACTTCCAGCTGGAAGGGCTTACATACAGACTTGTACCCATTAAAACTCCTGCCAGACAAGGTTATACGGGAAGAGTTCATGTTGAGAAACTTTATCAAAACATGGTTCATGATTTTCAATGGGGAAATATGGAAAAACCCCATGTATATCTTGATGAAACCAACAGACGCATGAGCATGAATTTCAGAAATAATTTTGCTCGTCTTGCAGAAGGATTGATGGCACAGGGAGACACTGTCAGGGCTGTTGAATCACTTGACAAAGCAATGTTTCTTATGCCTGAAGAAAATGTTCCTTTCAATTTCTTTGTGGTTCCCATTGCAGAAGCTTATTTTAAAGCTGGAGAATTTGAAAAAGGAGATCAGATTTTGATGCGGCTTATTGAAATTCAGGATGAAAATCTTAAGTATTATTTTGCTTTTAAAGGAAAGAAAGCGAAATTGGTTGCAGACGACAAAGAACAGGCAATTGCTATTCTATACCGAATTCTCCAGTCTGCTGAAGCCAACAACAGAACTGATGTAAAGAATGTTGCAGAAACAATGTTTCAGGAATATTACCAATTATTTCTAAATTCCAACTAAACTGATGTATGCTCTATTCCGTCAATTCCAGATACATTAAGAGGATCAGTCATAAGAATATTTTCTGGAATATTCCCACTGAAAGAAAGGAGGTTTTTTTAACCTTTGACGACGGGCCTGTGCCAGAAACCACTGAATTTGTGCTTGAACAACTGGACAAATTCAATGCAAAAGCTACATTTTTCTGTGTTGGTGATAACATCAGGAAAAATACATCTCTTTTTGAAAAAATTCAGAAACAGGGTCATGGGGTTGGCAACCATACTTTTCATCATCTCAATGGATGGAAGCACTCTTTGAAATCATATGTTGACAATGTGCGAATGTGTGAATCTCTTACCGGATCAAAACTTTTCAGACCGCCATATGGAAGGATGACTCCTTTGCAAAGATATGTCCTTCAAAATGAATTTTTTATCCTTCTCTGGTCAGTGCTGCCCGGAGATTTTGACCCAAAACTCAGTAGTGAAAAGTGTCTTGACAGGGTAATGAAACACTCTGTAAATCCAGGTTCTATCATAGTTTTTCATGACAGCATCAAAGCTGAAAACAAACTCAAATATACACTTCCGAAATTTCTTCATACTTATTCAAACATGGGGTATTCCTTTTCTGTCATTACTGAAGATCTTTGCCGTTATCACCTGGACGTCAGAAGGAACAGAATTTTACATCAGATATCTTTGGGGATGATTTGAAAAAAGAATATAAGCTCATGTAACTTTGAAAACAATTCTACGTCATGCAAATACATATCCATGCATGCTGATTATTCGACATACATTATTTATCTTATTTCTGTTTTGTGCATTTGATTCATTTTCTCAACAGGTAAAAGGTGTTGTTACAGATGATTATGGCAACCCTTTACCCGCTGTTAATGTATTTATAAAAAACACAACAACGGGTTCTACATCTGAGGTTGACGGAAAATTTAATGTTGAAGTTAGACAGGGAGTTCATGTTATTGTTTTCAAATTTCTTGGTTACGAAACCGTTGAAAAAGAAGTATATGTCACCGGAAACCGTTCCGTTGAACTGAATGTAACATTGAAAGAAGACACCATATTGCTTTATGAAGCATTTGTTTATGCAGATCGCAGGGATATTGCAAAAAAAGTGATGAAAGAAGCCCGCGAGATGAGAAGTTTTTATCTAAATGCCCTTCAGTCTTACTCATGTTTATCCTACAGAAAAGTGTCACTACTAAGAGAATATCCTCCTTCTGTCAAAGCTGATACAATTTTTGATCAGCAGGACTCAACAATACTTGAAATTTTACAGCCCGACAGTTTGCCAGTTATTAAAGTTTCAAGTCTGCATGAATACTATTCCCGCTTGTTTTGTGATGCTAACAATTTTAAAGAAGAAATTATTGGTGAAAATGACTACAAAGCAAAACGTCCTTCCGGATCTATCGGAGTTTCAATGGGTGTTGAAAGCAGAGGACTTAATATTGAAAATATTGGAAGAGAATGGCGTGATCCTTACGTTTTGTTTCATGATGCATCTTCAGTGAGATTTAACTTTTTGCAACCATTGATTTATGCCCCTGAAATTTGTGAAAAACCACTGCTCTCTCCTCTTGCTCCCACAGCAAATGTTTCATACAGATATGATTTTGAAGGCGTGTATTATGAAAACGATATCAAAATATTCCGCATTCTGGTGACCCCACTTTTTCCCGGCGATGCATTATTTTCAGGACATGTGTTTATTGAAGACAGCACATGGGCTCTGAGAGGGGTTGATTTAAACGTAAATCCAAGAGTATTGCTTTTTTGTAATGAATTTAAAATAAGACAAAACTATCAAAAAATTAATGACTCTATTCTTGTCCCTTCCAAAACTGAGTTCTATTACACAATTAAAGACGGGAAAACAAATGTTTTCGGAAATATTGATGTGTACTACTCTCAATATGAAACAAATCTAAGCTTGCCAAAAAAAACATTTTCCAATGAAATTATTAGGTATGATGTTGAAGCACTGGAAAGAGATAGTCTTTGGTGGATCAATGTCAGACCATATCTGCTCAATGATAAAGAAATTGATTTTGCCGCAAAAATTGACAGTCTGCAACAGAAATATCAGACTCAGGCATATATTGACTCTATTGATTCTGCATTTAACAACATCAATATCTGGAGTTTTCTTATACGGGGTGTTGGAATAAGAAGCAGAATCAGACAAAGTGAATTTTATTTTCTTCCGCTTATTGCCCAAATTAACCCTGTGGGTATTGGAGGATACAGACATCGGTTAGGGGGATTTTACAATAAACGTTTTTCAAATGATATGCTCATGGAAACCGACGGAATGATTGACTATGGTTTCAACAACGAAGACATCAGAGGCAGATTGGGAGTTGGTCTCACATATATTCCCCAAAAATTTGTCAGAACATACATCCGGGCTGGCGATTATTATGACATGATAAACGACTATGCATCAATAGGTTCTATTTTCAGCCGAAGCAATTATGTGAGAACACAAACAATCAGTATTGCCCAAAGAATGGAAATATTCAATGGCTTTTTTGCAGAACTAACCCTCAGCTGGTCAGACCAAACTCCAATTACTGATATGTATATTGAAACATGGTCAAATCAACTTTTTGGAAGCCTGAACCAACCTTCTGATTTTGAGAGATATAAGAAGTTTGATGTGCGATTTGATGTAAAATACAGAATCAACCAGAAATATATAATGAAAGGCAAGCGAAAGATTATTCTTGAGTCAAACTGGCCTGAAATTTCACTCACATATCGCAAAGGAATCCCTGGCTTGCTTGAAAGTGAAGTGAATTATGACTTCATTGAAGCTGGTATATATGACGAAATGAAACTGGCACGATGGGGATCTTCAAACTGGTCATTGCTTATTGGTTCATTTGTAAACAAAAAAAGCCTGAGAATTATCGAACATCGCTATTTCAGAGGATCAGACCCATGGTTTTTTTCTGATCCGCTTCAGTCTTTTCAACTGCTTGATGCAACTCTGAGCAGTTCATCCACCTTTTTCAGAGCAAATTATATGCATCACTTTGAAGGGGCAATAATGAACAAAGTGCCATTGGTGAACCGACTCAAGATAAGCCTTGCAGGAGGAGGAGGAATTTTACTGATGGATGAAAACAATTTTCGACATGTGGAGTTGTTTGGAGGGATTGAAAGAGTGTTCCGAATCAGAAAACAATTGTTCAGAATTGGTGTTTTTGCGGTTACAGCAGATGACAACCTGTCAAAAGCCCGTTTTACTTATAAATTTGGACTCAATTTTTACAATCCGTTTACAAGGAAATGGGATTATTGATGTGAATTTTGTTTTGAACATGTATTTTTTTGTAAAGGATTACAATTGTTGTTGTTGTTTTAGCCAACCCCTTCATCCTGTTTTATCGTTTTTCAATCCATTGAATGTTACGTAAAATTCGATGTTTTCCACCACGCTTCAATGAGGTTACTGAAAACTGTTCCTCAAAGGTTTCAGGATTGAAATGGCCATTCATCAAATTTCTTATTGCAGGCATAATTGAAAAATCCTTTGTTTTTGTTTCATCAATATTTTGATTATGGGGACACACTTGCTGACAAATGTCACATCCCCATATCCAGTCTTTCCATTCTGGAGTTTTTTCATTGAATTCTTCCTTATGCTCAATTGTCAGATAAGCTATGCACTTGCGTGTATCCAGTTTTCCCTGTGAAACTAAAGCACCAGTTGGACAAGCATCCAAACACAATGTGCAACTGCCACACAAATCTTTTGTAAAAATACCAGTAGACTCCAACTCAACATTAGTGATACAACATGCCAGAAAAATCCAACTGCCAAACTCAGGAGAAATCATACATGTGTTTTTTCCCTGAATTCCAATTCCTGCTTTTGCTGCCCAATACTTTTCCATTATAGGTGCAGTGTCTATATATGCCCTGATACTTCCACCCGTGATTTGTTCAAACTTGTTGCAAAATATCTTCAGCTTTTTCTTTATCACATTGTGATAGTTCTTGCCATGAGCATATCTCGCAATTTTGTACCTGGATTTCTTTAGCAATTCCTCAGATAAACTGGAATAATAATTTATAGCAAGAACAATAACAGATTTTGTTTCATGCTCCCACAACAAACCGGGATCCAGTCGCTTTTGACGGTTTTTTGATAAATACTCCATCCCTGAATGATAACCCAAATCTACCCATTCGTTATAATATCGGGCAGTTTTTTCATCAACAGTCTCTGATTTACAAATTCCCATGCGCGCAAAACCCAGAGAAATTGCCTCCTTTTCAAGTAGTTTTGAAAGCTCTGGTGTATTCATGTTTTCCCTTTGCAGGTTCAAACTTACACAGTTTTTTGCAACTCATGTATATGTTTTTATTTGATATCTTATTACTATGCTAATATTCAGAGTGTTTGCTGAAGTTTCATTATTCAAAAAATGTTGTTTAAGAAATAATTAACTTAAAAAACTCAAAACAAGCTGGATTTTTTGTAACTTTACAATCTGAATTAATTTAAACCATATAAAAATAATAATCATGAAAAGTGACATACAAATAGCAAAGGAAGCACACATTCGTCCTATTTCTGAAATTGCTGAGAAGATGGGTCTTCATGTTGATGACCTTGAGCTTTATGGAAAATACAAAGCAAAAATTCCACTGAAGTTCATTGATGAACAAAAAATTAAGAAAAGCAAATTGGTTTTGGTTACAGCCATGACACCAACTCCAGCAGGAGAGGGAAAAACAACCACATCAATTGCATTGGCGCAGGGACTGAACAAAATTGGGAAAAAGGCAACCGTTGTTTTGCGTGAACCATCATTGGGTCCTGTTTTTGGAGTTAAGGGAGGAGCAGCAGGAGGTGGATATTCTCAGGTTATTCCAATGGAGGATATAAATCTTCACTTCACCGGTGATTTGGCTGCAGTTGAAAAAGCGAACAACCTGCTTTCTGCCCTCATAGACAATAATTTGCAGAGCAAAAAAAACAATCTTGGTCTTGATCCCCGCACCATTGCATGGAAAAGGGTTATTGACATGAATGATCGCTCATTGCGAAACATCGTAATTGGCATGGGAGGCAGTGCAGACGGAATACCACGTGAAACAGGATTCAATATTACTGCAGCTTCAGAAGTGATGGCAATTTTGTGTATGGCACAAAGTATTGAAGATTTAAAACAGCGCCTTGGGAACATTTTTTTGGGTTATACCTGGGACAAAAAGCCGGTATTTGCTCGCGATTTGAAGGCCGAGGGTGCCATGGCTACTTTGCTAAAGGATGCCCTGATGCCCAATCTGGTTCAAACTCTTGAAAACACTCCAGCAATTATTCATGGTGGTCCATTTGCCAACATTGCCCAAGGCACAAACACAATTCTTGCAACAAAAATGGGAATGTCTTTGTCAGATATTGTGGTCACCGAAGCTGGTTTTGCTTCCGATCTTGGTGCTGAAAAATTCTTTAACATCAAATGTCAGCAAAGCGGGTTGCGTCCTAATGCAGCTGTGATTGTAGCCACAGTCAGGGCTATCAAATATCATGGAGGTGTTGAAAAGGCCAATTTAAATAATGAAAACCTGCAAGCCATAGAGAAAGGATTTGAAAATCTGGAAAAGCACATTGAAAACATGGAATATTATGGGTTTTCTCCTGTTGTTGCATTAAATAAATTCTCAGGAGATACTGAAGCTGAGATTGGTCTAGTAAAGAAATTATGTGAAGCGCGGGGAGTTCAGATGGCAGTAAATGACGGATGGGCCAATGGAGGTGAAGGGGCTATTGAGCTGGCTGAACTGGTATTGACAGCAGCAAAGTCATGTCCTTCTTGTTTTAATCCTTTATATGATTTGAAGTGGAGTATGAAACAAAAAATTGAAACAATAGCAACCAAGATGTATGGTGCAGCTAGTGTTGAATATTCAATGCAGGCTCAGAAAACACTTGACACAATTTCAGCTCTTGGCCTGGAGGACATGGCAGTATGTATGGCAAAAACCCAAAATTCCATATCAGACGATCCTTTACTCAGGGGTCGACCAAAGGATTTTATTGTGAAAATTCGTGATATTGAAATATCTTCAGGTGCCGGATTTGCAGTGCCAATTGCCGGTAGCATCATGCGTATGCCAGGACTTCCTGCAACTCCATCGGCCGAATTTATTGACATTGATAATGAAGGAAATATTTCAGGACTGTTTTAGTTTGCCAATATTTCACTTCACGCATACTATCTATAATTTGAATCGGGTTTTGTTTATATCTTTGTACTTCCTGAAAATAGGTTTCAGACACAAAAGTGTTATCATATGAATATTATTTTTTCATGCGGATCGCGTTCATGGGGCGGACTGGAAATACAAACCCTGAAACTGTCAATAACTTTTCAGCAAAGAGGTCATAATGTGCTTTTGCTTATTCCTGAAAACTCAACACTACTTGCCAAAGCAAAAGAAAACAATGTGAAGGTTGTACCAATCAAATGGTCCAATGCTAAAGCTTTGTTTAATATTTTCAAAGTCAGAAAAATTATTCGCGGTTTTAAGCCTCAAATAATTCACACACAGTTGTCACACGATTTGTGGGTATTATCACCAGCAATGACAAAGAAATCAGGTGCAAAACTTATTCTTACAAGAAGAATGAACAGCGCAGTGAATAAAAAAGACATTTTTCACAGATATCTGTATAAAAAAATTGATTTGCTGCTTTGTGTGTCAACATTTATCAGTGAAAATGTGAAAAAAACCACAGCTATTGAGCATAACAAAGTAAATATCCATTTCAACGGTCTTGATTTGCAGAAATTTAATCCTGAACTTTATAATCATGCAGAATGCAGAAGAAAATTTGATATTGCTGAAAACTCTATTGTTATTGGCTTTTTGGGTCGTTTCACTTTTCTTAAGGGGCATCATGAATATTTTGAAGCAGGCAAAATACTTCAACAAAAATATCCGGAAATGCAATTTGTTTTTCTGGTTGCAGGCGGCGACAGCTTTGGTGAAGAGGCATATGGAAATAAGGTAAGGGCATATGGCATAAATCTTCTGGGAGAAAACAATATTGTTTTTACTGGTGATATCACAAACATACCTGAAGTTCTGCGGGCAATGGATATACTTGTTTTTCCTTCACATGAAGAATCCTTTGGCAATGTATTGTGCGAAGCAGGAGCAATGGAGATTCCTGTGGTTGCATCAAACAGTGGCGGAGTGCCGGATATTGTCATTGACAAAGAAACAGGAATACTTGTTGAACCAAAAAACAGTGAAAAAATTTCGGAAGCAATAGGTCAGTACATTGATAATCCTAATCTTATAAAACAACACGGAAAAGCAGCAAGAAAACATATCAATGAAAAGTTTACTGAAAAAAACCAACTGGATAAACTTGAAAAAATGTATTTTGATTTAACACAATAAGTTAACATGATATGAAAAATTTACAACCTATAAATAATTTCAGGCATAAATCAATGTATCTTCCTTAACAACTTCAATTTCAGCTGGTTTTTTAAATAAATTTCTTCAAATACAAATGAAAAGTACTCCATTTCCTAAAAAAAATCTAAATTTGTAGAGAATTCTGCAACCCTTATGATAAAAACATGTCTTTTCTTAAGAACTAATACCCATAAAAATATGAAAACACCAATCAGGCAAATTTTAATGCTTGCTGCATGTGGCATGCTGTTGATGACATCCTGTGTTAAGGATGAGTTTAACATGGACAACACAAAAATCCCGGGATGGGAACCCAACTTTGCAGCACCTTTAATAAACACCAGACTAACAATCTGGGATATCCTGAACGATCAGGACTCAACAGACATTGTTGTGGAAGATGAAACCAATTTTCTATATTTGGTTTATAAAAGTCGTGTGTATTCTCAATCTGCCGAGGAATTAATTACCATTCCTGACCAAAGTGCAAATGCAGCAGATGTTTTAAATACAGGCGGACCTGTTGCTCCCGGCGACAGTTTTGTTACATCATTCACCTATCATTACGACTTCAACTTTCCTTCTTCTCAGGTCATTGACAGTCTTTTTCTGAAAGGCGGAAACATGAACATGAGCATTAACACAAGTTTCAATATGCCGGCCAAAGTTGAGCTGACACTTCCCGGCTCCAAAAACGGTGGTCCATTTAAAGAAACCATTAATATGGCCGGACCAAATGCCAATCACAATGTTAACCTTAACAATACAAAACTATTATTTCATCACTCGGGAGGAAACAATCGTCTTCAGATGGATTTCAGAATTGTGCTTTACGGAGATGGAAGCGCCAACCTTTCTCCATACAGCGTTGCTGTCAGCAATTCATTCACAGATGTTCAGTTCAGAGCAATGTTCGGCTATCTTGGACAACTGAATTTTGCATTGAGTGAAGATACTGTTTCAATCAAATTATATGACAACAATGTTCAGGGTATAGTTAACTGGGAAGATCCAAGGATTTATCTTTATGTTACAAATTATCTGGGGATGCCTGTGGAATTAAATATTAATTACCTGGAAGCTGTTCGAACTAAAACTCCAACCAGTTCAGTTCAGATTACAGGCCCTGGAATTCCAAGTCCATGGAATATTCTCTATCCCAATTTTTCTCAAATTGGTCAAGGAATCAGAACTGATTTATTGCTTGATAAAACCAACAGCAATGTGAACATTGCTTTTAATATTTCCCCTCAAAGGGTGAATGCTTTGGTTGATGCAATGTCAAACCCCGGAGGCTATTCACAAAACTTTACATTTGACACCAGTCGTTTTATGGTAGATGCACTTGTTGAACTTCCAATGCATGGCACGGCACATGACTTTGTCATTGTTGACACAATAGATATTGATTTGGGAGAAGACTTTGAGGAGGTAGAAAATATTGAGTGGGTTTTGTTCAAAATTTATGCTGAAAACGGATTTCCTGTGGATGCCAAACTGCAGGTGTATTTCACAGATGAAAATCATATTATAGTTGACTCATTGATTGCTCCTCCACAGCAATTTGTTTTTGCAGCAACACCAGGTCCTGCTCCTGACTATATTGTCACTCAACCATATACAAAAACAATTACAACAACCATACACAAAGAGAGGCTTTTGGAATATCACAGAATTAAATATGCAATTGTAAGGGCAGAAATGAATACTTTCAATAATGCAACTCAAATTGTGAAGATATACTCATATTACAACCTGCACATTATGCTTGGCGCACAGGTTCAACTGAAGTTCTAACCCTGAAAACATAAACATAATATGAAAACCATACAATATATCATTTTCATCGTTTCCTTCACTTCTGTTTTGTTTGTGAAGGGGCAGCAGGACATGACCATTTATCATATGCATAAAATTCCTCAGTCAAATTATTCCAATCCTGCCTTGTTTCCTGAACCCAAATGGCACATCGGTGTTCCTATGCTCTCTTCAATTTATCTTGAAGGAGGACATACTGGCTTTAACTCATTTCATGTGCTAACGAATACCAATGATGATTCTGTTTCCATTGATTTGGAAAACATGATTAACAAAATGGGCAAATACAATTATGTGAATATGAATTTTGCTTATGAATTTCTTTCCTTCGGATTCAGACTGAAAGACAAGCATTATTTTAACTTTTCCTTATCAAATAAAATGTATGCCACACTCAGCTATCCAAGGGATTTATTTGATTTTGTTTACCAGGGTAATGGGGCTTTCTTTGATGAAACACTGAAATTTGACAGAATGGGAATCAATGCAGCCCACTACAATGAACTCATGATTGGCTGGGCTACTCACTATGATGATCTTTGGGATTTCGGAGTACACGTTAAAGTACTACAGGGATTGTCAAATATCTATATGAAAAAATCAGATGTGACATTACTTACCGAAGAAGAACATTTCTTTATCACTACATCTTCCAACATTGACATGTATGCCAGTTTGCCCGACCCTGTATGGGCCGAAAATGACTCAATAAGAGAAACAATGGAGTATTCTTTCGGTGATTATATTGGAAATTTCTCTAATATGGGTGCTGCCATTGACCTTGGGGCCTCATACAAATGGAGCGACAAGTTAACAATGGGAATGAGCCTTATTGATCTGGGATTCTTCAGATGGAAATCAGGTGCAAGAAACCTGAAAAGCAACAATCCGGGTGGTAGTTTTACTTTTGAGGGAATCGATATCACTGATTTCATAAGCCAACAAGACACAACTGGTGCTGAAAGCAGGCTTGATAATTTGCTTGATTCAATTTCAGATATTTTTATGATTGATACCCTTGAAACAGCTTACACTTCGTTTATGAATACCAAGCTGTTTCTCAGCGGGGTGTATAAACTTACTGACAAAGATGTTGTTACAGGTCTTGTCAGGCTGCAATATTTCAGCAGAACCATTCACACTGCCATCACTTTGGGATATATCCGAAAATTTGGAAATATTTTGTCACTCTCAGTAAATTATACAGCAGCCAATCGTAAATACTTTAATATGGGCTTGGGAATGGCTGCAAATCTGGGACCAGTGCAGCTTTATATCACTACTGATAATCTCATTTCTCCGTTTGTGTGGAACAAATACACATGGACAGAAACCATTGAGAACGAAAGTACCGGAATTGATGAATATGAAAGTCACGATCTCACTATACCACGTAACACAAAATTCTTTAATCTGCATTTCGGTCTAAATCTGGTGTTTGGATATAAACCTCCCAAAGAAAGCGCCCCAATATTCCAGTAAATCATTCATACACTTTTTTATAACTCAAATTATATAACTATGAAAAAACAACTTCTTCCAATTTCAATTTTTGTTTTTGCATTTGCTTTGATTCTTAATCTCGTGATTCCTGACAAAAATGAATTGACACCGCTACCAAGATCACAAGCCGAACGCGTTGCTGAATATACAACTCTGGCAGTACTTTATCAGCAAACAGCTGCTGAAGTAAGAGCTTTGCAATATCAGGCATTTAATATGGCAAAACCGGTGCTTGATGATAAGCTCAGAACCTATAGAGGACAAAAAAAACCAGCAATTGTTGTTGACATTGATGAAACTGTACTTGACAATAGCCAATATCAGGCACAATGCATACTTGGGAATTTTCAGTATCCTGTAAAATGGGATGATTGGTGTTTGTTGGGAGTTGCACCGGCAATAGCAGGAGCCTCTGATTTTCTCAATTATGCACACTCAAAAAAAGTAACTGTTTTTTATGTGAGCAACCGAAAAGAACATCTTAAAGAAGCGACTATACAAAACCTTATTAAAGAGGGATTTCCCAATGTGAAGGAAGAATTTTTAATGTTCAGGACGAAGGAATCTTCAAAAGATGCCAGAAGGGCTCAGATTGAAAAGGATTATGAAATCCTGATGTTGTTCGGAGACAATATGGGAGATTTTACAGGACAATGGAGTGGTAAAAGTATTGAAGATCGGTTCAAAGCAACAGATGAAAATAAAGACTTGTTTGGAAAAAAATATTTTGTATTTCCAAATTCAACCTATGGAGACTGGGAATCAGCTATATACGGACATGATTTTAGTCATGAAAGTGCCATTAAATACAGAATGAGAAAAGAAGCACTCAAAGGATTCTAAAACAAAACCCCATGCAGAATGATTTGCTGAATCCCGATCCGGGCAATCTTTCACAACAGGAAAAAGAATATGAAAGGGCGCTTCGTCCCCTATCGTTTGATGACTTCAACGGACAGGACAGAATTTTAGAAAACCTCAGAGTATTTGTTAAAGCTGCTCGCATGCGCAACGAGGCACTTGATCATGTTTTATTGCATGGTCCTCCCGGTTTGGGAAAAACAACACTATCTCATATTATTGCAAATGAGCTGGGTGTGGGAATAAAACTAACATCAGGCCCTGTTATTGACAAACCCGGCGATTTGGCTGGATTGCTTTCAAATCTGCAACCAAATGATGTATTGTTTATTGATGAAATCCACAGGCTAAGTAGTGTGGTGGAGGAATATCTTTATTCCGCAATGGAAGACTATCGAATTGATATTATGATAGATACAGGCCCAAGTGCAAAAAGTATTCAAATTAAAATTCATCCTTTTACATTGATTGGAGCCACAACCCGTAGTGGTTTGCTTACTGCTCCACTGCGATCAAGGTTTGGAATCAATTCAAGACTTTCCTACTACACACATGATGTACTTCAGCAAATTGTCAAGCGTTCGGCAGGTATTTTAAAAATTCCAATTGAGTCAAAAGCGGCAGCTGAAATTGCAGGACGAAGCAGAGGAACTCCGCGTATTGCAAATTTGCTTCTCAGGCGTGTGCGTGATTTTGCACAGATTGAAGGAAGCGGTAAAATCGACCTTGATATCACCAAATCGTCACTCACTTCATTGAATGTTGATAAGTATGGGTTGGATGAAATGGACAACAGAATATTGCTGACAATTATTGAAAAATTCAACGGAGGCCCTGTTGGACTTAATACAATAGCCACAGCAGTGGGAGAAGACCCAGGCACAATCGAAGAAGTATATGAACCGTTTCTGATTCAGCAGGGATTTCTGGCACGCACACCCCGCGGTCGTGAAGCTACAAATCTGGCATATCAGCATCTTGGAAAAAAACGCGACAACATCCCGGGAACTTTGTTTGAATAGTTGGATTTTACCTTATCCTCCTTTGATTCCATCACAAAAATTTGTTGGTTTTGTTTATTTGAATATTTGAGCAGGCATGGAGAAGTGACGCTGGTGAGATAACAAGTTATCTTATAGAAAAAATAAAATATAAAATATAAAATATTAAATAGTTATGGCGGGGTGGGGTTTGAGAATCCGGAGGCAATTGGGGAAATGTTGAATATTGAATGATGAATTCTGAATGTTGAAGTTGGCAGGCTGAAAGCCTGTTTTTATTTCAGCTCGTGGCAACGCCACGAGATCAGAATGCCACCACGAACAAAGCGCTCTGAAGGAGCAGCTTAACAAATTGGGAATTCGGTATTCGGCTATGTCAGGTTAGAAGACTTATGATATTTCAGCGAGTTTTACCCCTGCCCTGCTTCGGCAGGTGTTACAATGAGTATTCTAAGTTAAAAACAAATTTTTTTTAAGTTTTTTCTTAACAATATTAA
>CAZGIW010000065.1:0-21978 GCA_964526285.1 uncultured Bacteroidales bacterium
TGTTTATTGGTGAATTAGTGGCTTATTAAAATGGTGCTGAGCAGTTACAAAAAATCTAATTCTTGTTAGATTTCAACTTAACAGATATTTAATGATTATCTCGTGAATATTTGTAAATTTGCATATAGAAAAAATTACAACGATGTTGAGCGAACAAGACAAACAACAACTTGCATCAAGGGGAATTACAGAGTCCAATTTTATTAAACAGTATGAACAACTTAAAAGCAATTTCATACCTGCTAAGCTCATTGCCCCTGCAACAACAGAAAGAGGAATAATATGTACAACTGAGAAAACCGTTCAGTACTACATCAATGTGTATGAAGATTATAGCCGGGACAGAGATATTGTAAAGTTTGTTCCTGCTTCGGGTGCAGCAAGCCGCATGTTTAAAGACATGTTTGCCTGCCTTGCTGAAATGAAAGAACAGCCTGAAAATGTTACCTCAATCATTGATAAATATTCCAAAGTAAAACAAATCATCAATCAGCTTGAAGAACTTGCCTTGTTTCCCGATCTTGAAGCAAGCCTTGACAATAAAGGATTAAAACTTCCACAACTTATTCACAACAAGCGATATAAAGAAATTATTGAAGAAATTGTTTCCCCTGATGGTCTCAACTATGGAAATTTGCCAAAAGCATTACTTAATTTTCATAATTATGGAACATATCAGAGGAAAGCAGTGGATGAACATCTTGTTGAGGGTGCACTATACGCAGTAAATGAATCCGGAAATGTGAATATTCATTTTACAATTTCTCCCGAACATGAGGAGCTTTTCAAAAGCCATCTTTTGAAAGCAATTCCTTTTTATGAACAAAAATTTGGACTGACATATGGGGTAACCTGGTCATTTCAGCATCCCTCTACCGACACACCAGCCATTGATTTCAAAGGCAATCTGTTACGTGAAAATGATGGAACACTTGTTTTCCGTCCCGGAGGTCACGGAGCATTGATAAAAAACCTCAACGAAATTGAAGGTGATCTGATTTTCATAAAAAACATTGATAATGTTACAACTGACAAGCTAAAATCGCCGACCGTTGATTTTAAAAAAGTGCTTGCCGGTATTCTCATTGAAAAAGAAATCACAATCAAGGGAAATCTGTCTTTGTTGCTTGAAGATGAATGTGTTCAGGAGGACATCCAGCTCATTGCAGAATTTGTTGAAAACGATATGCTTGTTTCACTACCCCCTGATTTCTCTCAAATGGAATGTAATCAGAAAAAACGAATCCTTATAAATAAGCTCAACCGTCCAATAAGAGTATGTGGCATGGTGAAAAACGAAGGTGAGCCTGGTGGCGGGCCTTTTTTTGTAGAAAACAACAAAGGCATAACATCTTTGCAAATTGTTGAAGGAGCTCAGATTGACTCAGGTATTGAATCCCAAAATAATATTCTGAATAATTCAACTCATTTCAATCCGGTTGACATTGTTGCCGGAACAGTTGATTTTCTTGGGCGCAAATTTGACCTTAATGACTTTGTTGACAATGACACTTATATGATTGCTGAAAAAAGCAAAGACGGAAAACCATTGAATGCACTTGAGCTACCTGGTCTGTGGAACGGAGCCATGGCAGGATGGATTACCTATTTTGTTGAAGTGCCCATTGAGACCTTCTCCCCTGTCAAAGAAATAAACGACCTTCTAAGACCACAACACCTTGTTTAATTTTGAAGAACCAAATTCCTTATCAATCTCAACACTAACACATTATGAAACAACGCTTTTTTTTAATTATTTCGGCACTTTTAATTTCTCTCTTTGCTTATTCTCAGGAAGATGTAAAAGTGAGACTTGCATGTATTGGATTCTACAATTTGGAAAATCTTTTTGATACAATCAATGACCCAACAATCAATGATGAAGATTTTCTGCCAGAAGGATCATATCAATGGACTTCAGAAAGATATTTCGAAAAACTTGACAATCTTAGTTTTGTCATTGATCAGATTGGAAACAAATACAACAATCTGAGACCAGTGATACTAGGTGTTAGTGAAATTGAAAACATCACAGTTCTTGAAGATCTTGTTAACACTAAACTATTGAAACCTCTTGATTATGGCATTGTACACTATGATTCTCCCGACCGCAGAGGAGTTGATGTGGCTCTGATATATCAAAAATCAAAATTTACAGTCCTCAGTAGTGCATCCTACAGGCTGACAATTCCTGACAAGGAAGATTTTTATACACGAGATCAACTGCTTGTAACTGGAATTCTTTATGAGGACACTCTGAATATCATTGTAAATCACTGGCCATCAAGACGTGGCGGTGCCAAAACAAGTGCTCCGCTTCGAAATGCTGCTGCTGACCTGAACAGGCATATTGTTGATTCTATCCTGAGGATAAATCCAAATGCAAAAATTATCGTTATGGGCGACTTTAATGATGACCCCGACGATAAAAGTGTTTTCCACCATCTCAGAGCCATAGGAAACAAAAGCAAACTTCAGGAAGGTGATTTGTTCAATACCATGTGGGATTTGTATAAAAATGGCATCGGATCATTGGCATACAGAGGAAAATGGAATCTTTTTGACCAAATTATTGTGAGTCAGGGATTGCTTGACAATGATAAAGAAAGCTGGGAGTTACATACTGCACATGTATTTAATGAGAATTTTCTCATATCACAGGAAGGACGCTGGGCAGGATATCCCTACAGAACATACAGCGGAGGCTCATATATTGGAGGATATAGCGACCATCTTCCCACTTATATAATTCTTGTTAAGAAAGCCAAATAAATATGATCAACAAACTTATTGTTGTTTCAACCACTCTGGAAATCAGAGACTTTCTGGAAAATCATTGTGTTTTGTTGAGTGAAAATATCTATGATATTAAGGATACCAATCACAAATTACTTGTTTGTGGTATAGGCATTGCAAATATGGCAGTTCGACTGAGCCACTTCCTGTCAGAGAACAAAATTCAGAGTGCCCTCAATATTGGTTTTTGCGGTTCTTTTGATAACCAAAATGCGCTTGGCAACCTTGTTAATGTTGCCCATGATTGTTTTGCTGAACTTGGAATCATGAACAATAATGGCATCCCCGAACCCTTTGAAAAACATATCAACAATGCTGACCTACTAAACCATTTGAACAAGTTTGTTGAACCTGAAAATACATTTTCAAATCAGCAAACAGATGTTATCAAAGTAAAAGGTGTCACAGTAAGCAGCTGTACAAATTCACATGAACGTGCTGATTTTTTCAGAAATAATTTTGAAGCACAAACCGAAAGCATGGAAGGTGCGGCATTTTTTCTCACATGCAATCAGTGGAATGTACCATGCCTGCAGCTCAGGGCAATTTCAAATCATATTCCCGGAAGAAGTCCTGAACAATGGAACACAAAGTTGGCTCAAAAAACAATATCTGAGTTTTTGGAATTATTTATCAGGAGTTAAAAACCAATAGAACTATAAAAAAAATCCAAAAAAACTCTGTTACTATCTGTTAAGAACTACATATTAAAATGCCTTTGGCAATTCATATATGTCTGGTAATCTGAGATATAACAATTTACTTTTCGTAAACAATTATTAATAAGCACCATAAGCTGTAACCTTTTTATTTATTCAGCGTTAAATCTCTTACTATAAGAAAATAAACAAAATGAATAGATAGGTTGTTTTATTTAATTTATAAAACCTGTTTCATTAAAATCCCCATCCATATGAAAAAAGTTCTATTCTTTGCAGGAGTGTTTTGCTGTCTTCAATTGTCGGCACAACAACAGATTGATTACGCATTGAAGAATTTTCAATCTGCCATGTCAGAGCTTAAGATTCAAAATCTTGATGCAGCTGACTCATTACTGAGTTTGTCAATTTATTTGAAACCAAGTTCCGAAGCATATATGAAAAGAGCACAAATCAGGCTGCAGAATAAGGATTATCTGGGTTATTGCTCCGACCTCTATAATTCGGCCAAACTTGGAGATGCGCAGGCTGACTTTCTATACAAGAACAGATGTCCCAATTACTTTGATGAAGTTTCAAGAAACAACACCGTTCAAAATATTGTTTCAGCTCCGCAGTTTGACCATCACTATGGCACCATAGAAAGCCATACTGAAACATATTTAATTTATCCTGCTCAGGCAAAATACAATAATATTCAGGGTAATGTCCTTGTGTCATTTATTATTAATGAAGAAGGGAAAACCCAAAATGTCATGGTAGTGAAAGGAATTGGCAACGGATGCGATGAAGAAGCTGTTAAATTTGTTATTGCAATGCCGCTGTGGATTCCGGCAAAAGCGTATGATGAAGACGGGAATCTTATGAATATTCCTTATAAAATGGAACTGAATATTCCGTTTTTTAATAAAAAGTAATAAAAAAAACTATTCTTCGTCATACCATGAGGCATACATAAGATAGCTTTCTGCTATTCTCATCACTTCTCCTTTGAAAAGTTCTTCATCAATAGATTTCAGTTTCTTTGCAGGCAAGCCACCCCACACTGTCCCCTTTTCAACTCTGGTGCCTTTCATCACAACTGCACCTGCAGCAATGATACAGTTGTCCTCTACAACAACATCATCCATTAATATTGCGCCCATGCCAATGAGAACATTATTCCCGATTGTGCAGCCATGCACAACAGCACGATGTGCAATGGAGACATTGTTTCCAATACTCACAGGACTTTTTTTGTAAGTACAATGAATAACTGCCCCATCCTGAACATTTACATTGTCTCCGATTCTGATTGAATGCACATCACCCCGAACTATGGAATGAAACCACACACTACAATTATCTCCCATTACCACATCACCTGTCAGTACTGCATTATCTGCAAACCAGCAGTTTTTTCCCCATTTGGGAGAAACACCCTTCACTTTTCTGATTAAAGCCATGTTTAATTTTTTTTACAAAATTACGAAAAAGCAGCTATTTACGTTTTGTTCTCTTCAATATTCCCTTTCTGTAAACAAATAATGTATATGGCACACTGCCTTCATTGCATCTCCACCTACCCTGCTTTTCTCCGTGCTTATATCTTCCGGTACATCCCGATGTTTTGTCAATCCACAGACCGTGCTCCTTATCATTGACGAAATTTCCACGAACCTGCAGTTTTTCTTCTTCTGTGAATTCCATATACTCACCCCATAATTTTCCATCAACATACACTATGGTTTGATATTTTTCACCTGAAGGATAAAATGTTTTTTCAATACCAGACAGCTTTCCTTCTGAATAATTTGAAATTTTTGCCATTTGCTCTGGAAACTGATCAAACATAAACACTCTGGTGTTTTCATTGCTCTGTTCCTTGTTCAGATGCAGTTGATACACATAAAAAGTATCAGGGGTATGAATTATGAGCACATCACTTTGTCCAAAAGCATTGAGAAACATAAACATAAATACAGGCAACAGATATTTGAATAAATATTCCATGCAGAAAATAATTTGTCTCACCGAAAGCACCTGAACCTTTTGCCTCTGAGCTACGAAGAGAAATTAGTGCAAAAGTAATGAGTTTTTCAGTTTGTAATACATATTTTATAAGCACATTTCTCAAAAAGATGATAACCGGAACCACCTTCTGAAATAATTCGAAACATGGTTTCTTTATCCGAAATCACAGTAGCTCCAATGATTGTAACACCCCTATCAAAAAGCACATCAGGAAACAAACTACTGCTAGGACCTATCACAGCAATTTGAGCATTATTTTTAATCATACCAAGCAAATCATCAAGAGTTTCATTGACTAAAGTTGATCCTGTAATTATCACTATATCAGATTCTGACAAAATACTTTCAGCTTGATGAACAGGCACAAAAAAATGCTTGTGTTCGTCACTTAGGGCATCCTCATTGAGTTCGAGCACTTTGAGAATGCACCCTGTTTCAGCAAGTTTTTTTATGTATGAATGAAAAGCTCCCACAACTGTCACCTTTGACAAACTCCCGATATCTAAAACCTCTAACGTATCTTTATGCTTTACAATATGATATTTTCCGTTACTTATTTCCTTTTCAGAAATGGCATTTATGACTGCCAATTTAACAGAAAATGAGATTCTACAGTCATTATCCTCGTATGAAAACAATTTATAAACTGTATTCCCTTTAAAATTTCCAGGAGCAAATTCACCATGAATTCTGATTTTCCCATGAGAGCACTGGGTCTTTTCAGGTATTTCAGCTGCGGCAAGTCCACAACTGCCGTCTGATAACATGACTGCGGTAAATTGTTTTCCCATTACAAGTTTTGTAATAGTCAGTTCTTTCAAACGATTTTCTTGGTTTTCAAGAAGATAGTGTATGGTTTCACTTAATATCATAACAAAAAAATTATCCTTACATTAAAAAAATCCCGAACTTAAAGTAGGGGATTTTGCAAAAATATAAAAAACTTTAATGGCAATCTAGTGCACTACAGTTACCTGACCTTCAAAAAGGAATTCCTTACCTGACAAAGAGCGAATAAATACTCTGTATGGATATACCCCCATTTGTACAATCTCTCCAGTTCTCTTATGTCTTCCGTCCCAGTGAGTGTTTAGATCTGTTGTAAAAAATATTAGTTCACCATAACGGTTAAAAATTTTCATATCATACCCATCACTACTCCAGAACATTCCGTAGGGACCAAAATAATCATTGATACCATCACCATTTGGAGTAAATGCATTGGGAAAATATATAATATCATTATTAAGAATATTTATAGTCATACTTGTTTCATCAGAACAGCCCCATTGATTTTCCACATACAAACTCACTGAAAAATTGCCTGAATTCTGGAAACTATGAGTGGGATTCTGGATATCAGAATTTGAGCCATCGCCAAAATCCCAATACCACTGAGAAGCACCAATTGATAAATCCTGAAAATATACCGGATTGAGCAAATAGTTCTCACTAGGGGAGTAGCTAAATTCAGCAATTGGATTGGGATACACATTAATATAATCAGTCATTGTTAATGAAGAAGTACAGCCATTATCTGAGGTTGCTGTGAGAGTGATATCATAATCACCAGCCCCATATGTTGCAGATGGAGATTGGGCTGTTGATGTGTTCCCATTTCCAAAATCCCACAATAGAGAAGAAACAGATCCTCCTCCTGAAATAGTGGTTTGATTTTGAAAATTGACAGAAAGAGGTTCACAACCTGAAGTGGGTTGCGCTGTAAAGTCAACCTGAGGAGACGGATGCATGCTCACAGGTTTGGTTATCTGATCTGCACAGCCATGCTGATCCTCAATATATAAAGTTACATCATAAGTGCCAGTTACAGCATAAGTATGACTTGGATTTTGTTGAGTAGAATTATTTCCATCTCCAAATGTCCAGTCCCAGGTTGTAATAGGATATGTCATTGGTGTTGACAAATCTGTGAAGTCTGTCGCATCACCTTCACAAACAGTTGTAGCCGAAAAATCAGCTGTTGGACCTGGATTCACAATAATTGTTACTGAATCTGTTGCACTGAGACCATTTACTGTATCATACACAGTGACATAGTAAGTTGTTGTTGTTGTAGGCGCAACATCAGGAGGATCAAGAACAGTAGGGCCATGTGACCATAAAACATCAGTTGTTCCCGGGCACATAATCTCAACCACATCAATACCCCAATGGTCATTACCTTGAGAAGAATATGCATGTTGCCTCCACCTGAACATGGTATTGGGAGAAGCTGCGGCTGCAGGAACAGGAAAAGAATATTGATCCCAGGTTGTGAACGCAGTAAGAGTACCGCTTCCTACTGATGTAAATCCGCTTGTATTTGGATACGATGGACATATTACCCCATCAGGTCTGAAATATGCAATATCTGCCCATGTACCCCCACCATCAGTGGAATATTGTAATGAGACACCTTCTCCAACAAGATCGGGACCTTCACATGGAGAAGACTGTCCCTGAATACTAAATCTCAACCAAAAAGAAATTGTGCAGGCTGTACTTACATTGAAGGGAACTGTTGTCAATGTACGTGGAATTGGAACATTATTACCCATCCACAAATAAATTGCATTTGGTCCTGTCCCACAAGGATTTGAAAAATCTACTCCTGTGGTGGCTGTCCATCCAGCACCTGGTGTTCCTCCATTAAAATCATTATACATCAATATACCACAACCTCCGGTTGCCCACAAAGAAACTGTCTGCCCTGCACATATTTCATAAGGGTTGGCAAAGGCTTCAACATCACACTGACCGTAAATTCTTATGGAGAAGAGCGTGAAGATTAACAAAAAAAATGCTACAAATCTATTCATGTTATATTATATTAATTTTTATTCACTTGCAAATTTATCAATATTACTCATTTTTGTATAATAAGGATGTTCGGATGAAGCACCCCAGAACATTATTGTTATTTAATTTTTACTGTGATATTCTCAAGTTGAAAATTTGTTAATTCACCATCTGACATATCATAATTTAAGAACTTAGAAAAAAGTTTCATCCGGGGAAACTCATCCAAAGCACAGGTTCCTTCTCTTATGCTGTTCGCTATCACTTCAACGGTTCGGTGTTGCTCAGGATTGCTCATATCGCAGTTAACACATTGCAAACCATACCATTTGACAATATCCCAGTCAACTATAACATCATAATCATTATTGTTTGTTAACCTTAACAAAACCAGTTCTCTGAAATATCCCTCTGAAGGAATATTACATTCAGTAAATTTATAATCAACAGTGACTCCTGAAACCTCAGTATAATACGTCCAGTCATAGGATTTTTCTATTTGTACTGCCTGAGAATATGAGTGTGAAATAACGAAACTTAACAGGAATAAAAAACTAAAACACTTCATCATAGCCGGGGAGGTTTTTTGAACTTTGAATAATTTATGCAAAAATAAAAATTTATTTTATAAAACCAATTTTATGATAAAGAATTTAACAAAAAGTTTAATCCGTGTGATTATTTATTTTTTTTAACAGACTTTTTTACTGAAAAGCCGAAATGACCGATACGTTTTCCTGTCACATAATACCCGCCGTGTGAATATGTTAATAAAGATAAGTTTCCAAGTTCAAGAGCATTGGTTTTTTTATTAAGAATTTCTTCCCATGCAGACACTGCAACCACATTGGCAATAAACATTGAATGAGATCCCAGTTCAATTTCCTTCTCCACCACACACTCAATACTAACAGGACATTGTTCGATTGATGGAACTCTAACAATCTGTGAAGTGGTTTTCTCAAACCGGCAGTGCTTAAACTTATCCACCTGTTTCCCTGACTTCACTCCGCAGAAATCAACCTCCCCTGCCATGGATGCCAATGGGAGATTGACAACAAATTCGTTTGATTCTTTGATAATCCCATAGGAATATCTCTCAGGTCTTACGGAAATACTGAGCATTGGAGGATTTGTATTCACAGTTCCTGCCCACGCAATGGTAATAATATTGTGAGTATCCTCTGTAATCCCACAACTTACCAGCACTACCGGCAATGGATAGAGCATATTACCAGGTTTCATATTTATTCTGTTACTCATTGTATTTCAAGTATTTCATTAGCTTCCTGCAAGGAAATCTTCTTCCCTCCTTCCATTGCTATGACAAAAGCGTCATTAATTCCTCTTTCAATAATCTGTATTTTGAGTTTTTCTGCCTCTTCAAAACTCTTATAATTCCCTGCTGTATATACATACAAACCATTCTGGTCAGTGAAAAACTGTACTATTTCATCTGCTATTGAAACAAATGCATTCATTACTTCGGCAGGAACCTCATTTCTGAATGCGCCCAACTGAACTTTGAAATATATGTTTTCTGCTCTTAACCTTCTGTCTTCCTGTGTCCTGTCACGAAGTTCAACAGTTGGAACAACAGGAGTTATCACATTTGTTTGTGTTCCTCCATCAATAAGTTCCTGGGCTTCGCGAACACTTATTAACCTGCCATCTCTGTATGCAACCACATAAGCATCAGGCACTCCAATGGCTCTTATCCTGTCCCTGACACGTGTGGCTTCTTCAAAACTCGCATAAACACCTGTCATATATCTGTAGTTACCATTTGGCATCCTTCCTTCAATCAACGGTGTTATTCCAAAAAGTCGTTCAGAAGTTCTTGGTGTTGCATAAACTCCAATTTGAACAGCGAAATAAAATCCAGAAATATCATCAAAATTCATCACTGTTCCGGCAGGAATATCGGGCATTGTTGATGTTGCTGCAACTACACCTGCTTCTGTTGTATAAGTTTCAGTAGTTGTCGTTTCAGTCGTGGCTGTGGTGACAGCAATTTCTATACTTCTATCCATCACAACCCTTGCTTCTGCTATGCTTATACGTTGCCCATTATAATATGCAACCACAAATGCATCAGGATAACCAAGAGTTCTCAACTGATTTCTGGCAACTATGGCGGCATCCAGTTGTGAAAATTCTCCATGCATATAACGATACCAACCACCTGCTAACTCAAAAAACAAAGGTGACATTCCTTCAAAAGTATTATCAGCAGCCGGTCTTCTGGATGCTGCAATCTGAACACGAAACAACAACAGCCCATCAGGGGCAGAGTGCGAAGGAATTGGATTAGTTTCTGAATAATATGAAACAAACTCTTCAGATGTTCTGTCTGTGACAACCAAAGATTCATTGCGAACGGGAGGATCTGAAGTTAGTGTTTCATGTGAAGCTGAAGCTGATGTATCTTCTGTTACAACAACTGTGAATGAAGTATCTGAATAGGCTCTTACTTCTCCCAAATATTCTCTTAACCTTGGTTGATTCTCAAATGCTGTATTCACTGATGCCAGAACGGACAAGGCAGGGTCTGTTCCTTCAGAAATATATTGCCTGTATAACTCAAACATCTCCTGCTGATATTCCATGGCTTTCCTTGAAAATTCATAAGTCTGAATATAGTTAATCTTTCTGGCCTCCATGTCAGTTAACCCAACAGCATCAGTTAAATTCTTCGAAATCAATACTGTTATTTCATTATACTGCTTTTTTAACTCTGCAATTTTTTCCGGATACATTCCTTCAACATCACTATATGGAATTGAATTTATCAAAATTGACAACAATTTTGAATTACTACGTTCAGAAACAGCCATAATCTCAATGGCACGCAGCTGATATTCAATAATTTCTGCCTCAAATTGTTCTATCTGAAGCATAATATTTTCCTTTTCACTATTGTCAGTAATTTGAGTAAGCTTCTGTTTTAATTCATCCAACTCTAGTTGCATCAATTGGCGATACTTTTCAAATGCAAATAATACAGGCTCAGAGTTCAATGCTATTTCGTCATATAACGGAATTGTTGTTTCTGTAATTATTTCCAGATCAGGATACTCTGAAGCAATATCGTTGTATCTTTTAACCAACCTGTGCAACTCTTCCTTCAGTAAATTTATTTCCTGGAAAACAGCATACACTTCCTCAGGATTTGATGTATTGCTCATTTGATCTTCAAGCATCTTAATTGAAGTTATTGTCAATGTGGCTGATGAACGCAATATATAGGCCTCTTGCTTGTCAGCTATTGCTTTCAATTCGGTCACATCTTCTGAAGTGCTGATAGTTTTCATAATATCCTGATGGTTTTCATCTGAATAAAAAACGGGAATCAACTCCTCAACCAATTCAGTTTGTTCATCAGGGGCATTTGTCCATTGACTGGATGCTGAAATAATTTTTTCAAATGATTCATTTACAGGATGTTCAGCTATCAGTGTGTGCATCCGCTGCATTTTCTCATAAGATAATTCTGTAACTTCAGGAATATCACTCTGCTCAACAGCTTCAACAGCTTTAGCATAATATATCTCATTGCTTAATAAAAACTGACTATCTGAGTTTGTCAGCATGACTGCATGTTCACTGATGGCTTGTTCCTTTTGACGATATACAACCACAGAATCTCTCATTTGCTGAGCAAGACTCTCATATTCAGCAGCTTTCAACTCCAGTTGCTGTTTTTTGTTCTGGTTTTTCGTCCCTGATGCTTTCTCTTTTGTTTTTGCAGCTTTATTGGAATACTGAATAGCTTTATTTTCAGCACCTGAACCAAGATCAGTCTGGCGGGATGCTGCATTATTTAATTGGGCAATTTCTTCTTTTACTGTAATACGTATGCTCGCTGTTTCCTGAAAAATCACATCACGGCTTTTCTCAATAAATGATGTCAACCTGATAAACTCAGTTCCGGCTTTTTTTTCATTTCCCTCATCAAGAAAAGAGAAAATCTGTTGAGAAGAAGAAAATACTTCATCTGAAACCTTTGTAAAAGATTCTACCTGAGCTGAAACATACTCACTAATCAGGAACAGTTGTTCCAGTTCCGTTAATTGTTGGCGATAGAAAAGCATTTCCATTTTCCACTGGTTTTCAAGCTGTCTCTTTTCATATGCACTCAAAGAAGGACTGGTAAGCTGGCCATTAATATCTGTTAAACTTCTCTCGGTTTGTTCAATGTTTTGTATAAGTCCGGCAATGTCCGATTCTATCTTTTGTTTTTTAATTATCAAAACCGCTTGTTCCAATTCAAACAATTGCACCAGTTCTTCAATTTTTTCTCGAACAGAAACATCAGAATTTATCAATTCTTCCAAATAAACCTGCTTCTCGTTTGTTGTCAAACGCAAAAAATCATTTTCATCTGATTGATTGGTTTCAGTTGATTCTGTGTCACGGTTGTCGGGTACTTCAACTATATCAGTGGTCGTTTCTGTGGTTGCGGTTTCAGTTGATTCTGTATCGCGGTTGTCGGGAACTTCAACTATATCAGTGGTCGTTTCTGTGGTTGTGGTCTCGGTTGATTCTGTATCGCGGTTGTCGGGAACTTCAACAATATCGGTGGTCGTTGTTTCTGTGGTTGTGGTTTCAGTTGATTCTGTGTCGCGGTTGTCGGGTACTTCAACTATATCAGTGGTCGTTTCTGTGGTTGTGGTCTCGGTTGATTCTGTATCGCGGTTGTCGGGAACTTCAACAACATCAGTGGTCGCTTCTGTGGTTGTGGTCTCGGTTGATTCTGTATCGCGGTTGTCGGGTACTTCAACAACATCGGTGGTCGTCGTTTCTGTGGTTGTGGTCTCGGTTGATTCTGTATCGCGGTTGTCGGGTACTTCAACAACATCGGTGGTCGTCGTTTCTGTGGTTGTGGTCTCGGTTGATTCTGTATCGCGATTGTCAGGTATTATTTCAACTTCTTCCACATATGCCTGAATTGCCTCATCATCTCCGGTTGCAAGAATTTCTTCAATTACAAGCACATCACTATACAACTGGTAATCAGGCGAATTTACTATAAATTCAGCTTCAGATATCAGTTTTTCTGTATTTACAATATCCTCAGTTCGTTGCGTTTTTTGTTGCTGAAGGCTCATTATTTCGTCATCCAGTTCTCTCAGTTCAGCCATGAGATTTTGTCTTCGTTCAGGGTCATTGACAATAAACAATTCATTTTGATAAAGTTCTCTTTCCTTCGCCAAAGCCTTGAGTGTATCATCAATGAATATTATTTCATTTCTTGCCTCTTCAATATTATTTCTGTATTCAAGGATAATTCCTTCAGTGGGAAAAAGTTGAGCAACAAATTCATTAATCTGAATTTCATATGTACTGATATCATCAATCATTTTTTTAAGAAGCACAACAGATGTATCAATTTGTCTTCCTGATGCAAGTCTTTGAATTTCGCCTGCCTGCAAAAGAATTCTGTCAAATTCAGCCTTTTGAAAATCAATTGACTGGACTAATTGCTGAGTCAAATCAGCTGCCTTGAGATATTGAACTTCAGCCTCAGCAGCTTTTTTGCTATACACCAAGGCCTGGTCGTTGTATAACTGTTTTTTTGCAGGATCTGTTTCATCCACTGCAAGATTAAACAATCTGTCAGCCTCTGATGAATATTTCTGTGCCTGATTCTTCGATTTATCCGCACTGATTTCGGTGGCCTGTCTTTTTTGTCTCAGCATAAGAAATGATCTTTCTGCATCGCCTGCATATTTGAAGGAAAGGTCAATCAATTCATCACTGGTAGGATTCTCTGAAATATTGTATTTGTAGTTATCTGCATAGAGTTGTTTTCTTCTTTCTTCGTCTCTTCTATCAAATTCATCCTTTGATGCATTCACATCAAGGCTGGAAATTTGTTGAACTTTCTGAACTGCTTCCACATAAGCGGGGTCATCAATGTCTACTGCCAGGTCAGTTACTACAGCCAATGCTTCATTTGTATATTCGTCAGGCCTTTCATCAATTCTTACCAGAAACACATTAATCTGATTCAATCCGCTGTATCTCACTGACGAAAAATAAGCATACCTTTCATCTGCATCAGTAACAAATAAAATATCATCGTAAGGTGTATTGATAGCAAAGTCAAGATTTACAGGCGTTGTCCATTCCTTTTTCATTTCATCCCAGGTTGTTCTGAAAATATCATACCCTCCCATACTGTTGTGCCCCTTCGAACTAAAGTAAAGAGTTTTTCCGTCGGGTAAGATAAAAGGATAATCTTCATCAAATTCTGTATTAACAACCTTACTGAGTTTTTCAGGATTACCCCATGAGCCATCCTTTTGTTTATATGAACGATATATATCCTTTCCCGATTTACCGTCTCGTCCATAACTGGAATAATAAACAACCTGCTGTGTATCAGATAGAAATATAATGGTTGTCTCTCCCAGTTTTTTATCAAATTTTGATTTAAAAACATCAGGTTTAATAAGTAGTTTTCCTCCAAACTTGGTGATACTATAAGATCTGAAAAAACTTTCCAAAGGCACATGGTGTTTTTCAAACACATATAAATCTCTGATGTTTTGTAAAAGGTGTACTCCATTACGGCACATATCAATACGATGATTAACAGGATATGAGGCAAACTTTTTGTGAACTGCTTTATCTTTAAAAATATTGTATTGCCTCAGCGCCTCAATAAATCTAAAATTCAAATGGTAAGCTGTCCCAAGATGAAAGTGAATCAGAACAGCATCATCACCTGATAGTTTTCCCAGACCAAGCTCAATGTATCTGATAGCCGAATTTGGATCACGGCGATCTGAATAAAGCATTGACACACCAAAGCGATAGGAATAAAAAGGGTCATTCCGGTGAAGACTAAGCAACTGAGAATAAAGTCGCATGGATTCGGCATAGTTTTCCTGCTGAAAATGCTTGTCAGCCTGAACCATAACTTCTTTGTCAGACTGTGCAGACACAACAAAAGCAAGCACTGACAAAATCAATGTCAGAGCAGCTTTGTAAAATATTTGTTTCAAATTGTGCCCCTGCGAAATATACACTTAAATATGGTTACTGTTTCTATTTTACAAATGTAGAGAAAAAAAGGTTACCTTTTTCCATAAATTTCCTGTTTTGTATTGCATGTGTAATTTCTGTAATACTCTGCTGAATTTTCAACCACATTTTTGTAACTACCAATACCTGGCAATACATTTCAAAAAAAAATCTTTTTCTGCGGATTTCAGAAATTGAATGTTTGCTGAAAAATTTTTATTCAAATTGGTACACAAATTCATAAATTTTTATTAACTTTGTAAAAAAGTCTTGATTATGGACATATATGATTTTACTCTTTACATGGGAATTGCAACATATTTGTTTTTGTTGCTGACTTTTTTAATAGGTTTCAGAGTTATAAAAACAAGTATCAAAGTACACCGTTTGTTTGCCATTATTACTCTGATTTTTGCCAGCACACATGCATGGATTTTTATTTATATGAATTATTTAGCATAACAAAATTGATTAATATAATAACTTAAAATTTAAAAACTATGAAAAAAATAGCACTCATTCTTGTATCAATGTTTTTTATAACGACATTGATGGCACATGCCCCCAGCTCCATCAAACTCAGTTACAATAAAACCGGTGGAAAACTCAACATTGAAGTTGTCCATAAAGTTAACAACACTGAATCACATTACATTGATGAAATAACAATCTGGGTTAATAATACTGAGATTGAAACAATCGCTCCCGGCAGTCAATCATCAAAAGAGAGACATATACTTGAATATGAAATCGGAGCATTGGCCAGTGGAGATATTGTGAAAGTGATGGCCAACTGTAATAAAATGGGAAAAAAGACCGTACAGTTGATAATTAAGTAGTTTTTTTTTAGGAGTCGACAAGTTTCCTTAAAATAGATTGAACTCAAATTGGCCTATTAACTCTTTTGATGAAAATAGGCCTTTTTTTTCTTCATGAAATTCAATGAATTTTTAATACTTTTGAAAATTCATTTTCAAATATTAAAAAAAAATACAATTTTTATGAAGTCAAAAACAATTGTTTTAATTCTTGCAATGTTTTCATGTGTTTTAACATCACAATCACAGATAACATTCGACTCCATGCTGTTTCAATTCTTCACACATTACGGAGAAGGGAAGACTGATGAGGCTGTGGATTACATTTTTTCAACCAACATACATCTTGAGGGCGCCACACAGCAGATTTCATCAATAAAAGAAAAGCTGCAAACAATTACATCTCTCATAGGCCCTTATTATGGTTATGAAAAAGTAATTCAAAGAGAAGCGGGCAATTCATTTGTTTCTGTTTGCTGTATGGTCAGGCATGAGCGTCAGCCATTATTTTTCACATTTGTTTTCTACAAACCCGATTTAGCATGGCAAATTCAAACATTACGTTTTGATGATAAACTTGAGGAAGATGAATTGAAAGAGTTAGGGAACAGTGTGAAAAAATAATTCTTTTTGTCTATCATATTAAAATATACATCAAACTAAAACACACACTAATCAAAGCATAACCACTGAATGTCAAATATTTATTGATATTTGATTTCAAATTATATTTCTATTTTTGCAAGTTAACAAAAACAAACCAATTCAATATGAAAAAAATTTTTATGTACACAACATTTATTTCCGCAATTCTGATGATGACATCATGCGGTTCGAAAAAAGACCAGTTGAGTGACAATCCATTTTTTAAGGAATGGGACACCCCATTTGGAGTTCCTCCGTTTGAAGAAATCAAAAATGAGCACTATGTTCCTGCTTTTGAAGAAGGGATGAAGCAGCATAAGGCAGAAATTGAAGACATCATTAGTTCAAGTGAAGCACCAACATTTGAAAATGTTATAGCCGCTATGGATTACAGCGGTGAAATGCTACGCAAGGTATCGGGAGTATTTTTTAATATGACATCAGCCAATACATCGGATGAAATCCAGGAAATTGCCAGAGAAATCAGCCCAAAGCTTACAGCTCACAATGATGACATATTATTAAACAAGGAGTTGTTTAAGAAAGTTGAACAGGTTTACAATAACAGAGAAGAAGAAAATCTGAACACCGATCAGATGATGCTTCTTGAACTCACTTACAAAAATTTTGTCAGGAGTGGTGCATTGCTCAATGAAAAAGATCAGGAAAGACTTCGTGACATTAATACTCAATTATCAGAACTCACATTAAAGTTTGGAGATAATTTGCTGGCAGAAACAAACAATTACGAACTGGTTATTGAAAAAGAAGAAGATTTGTCAGGTTTACCACCTGCAGTAATTGAAACAGCAGCAGAAACAGCAAACGAAAAAGGAAAAGAAGGAAAATGGGTGTTTACTTTGCATAATCCAAGCGTATTGCCATTTCTTCAGTTTGCTGATAACCGTGAACTGAGAGAAGAAATACAACAGGCATATATTAAGCGCGGTGACAACAACAATGAGTTTGATAATAAAGAAGTTATCAAACAAATTGTTTCATTGCGTTATGAAAGAGCTCAGTTACTTGGTTATGACACACATGCTGATTTTGTTTTGGAAATGAACATGGCTGAAAATCCTGACGGCGTTTTTGGACTCCTGGATCAGTTGTGGACACCGGCACTAAAACTTGCTGAATTTGAGGCAACAGAATATCAGAAAATCATAGATACAGAGGGTGGAAATTTCAAACTTGAAGCCTGGGACTGGAGATATTATGCTGAGAAATACAGAAAAGCAAAATACGACTTGAATGAAGATGAGTTGAAACCATATTTTGAACTTACAAAGGTAAGAGACGGAATTTTCTACGTATGCAATCGATTATATGACATCAAGTTTGAAGAAAGAAATGATGTTCCTAAATATCATGAAGATGCAACTGTTTACGAAGTAAAAAACAATGACGATACTCATGTTGGTATTTTATATATGGACTTTCATCCACGTGAATCAAAACGTGGAGGAGCATGGATGAACTCATACAGAAAACAATACAGAAAAGATGGAAAAAACATTTCTCCTGTAATTACAATTGTGTGTAATTTCACAAAACCCACTTCAACTACACCATCATTGCTCACTCTTGACGAAGTAAAGACTTTTTTCCATGAATTCGGACATGCTTTACACGGCTTATTATCAAACGGAACTTATCCTGGAATATCAGGCACATCAGTCCCTCGTGATTTTGTTGAACTTCCATCACAGATAATGGAACACTGGGCTTTGGAGCCTGAAGTGCTGAAACAATATGCACATCATTACCAAACCGGAGAAGTGATTCCTGATGAATTGATTGAAAAAATATCCAATGCCGCATACTTTGATCAGGGGTTTGCCACTGTTGAGTTTTTGGCAGCAGCCTATCTGGATATGTACTGGCACACTATGCAAGTTTCAAATATCAAAGATGTGAACCAGTTTGAACATGAAGCACTTAACACAATTAAGCTCATGCCTGAAATTGTCAGTCGTTACAGAAGCACATACTTTGCGCATATTTTCAGCGGTGGTTATTCAGCAGGATATTACGCCTATATATGGAGTGGTGTTTTGGATACAGATGCCTTTGAAGCCTTTAAGGAAAATGGCATATTTGACAAAGCCACAGCTGATTCTTTCAGAAAAAACATCCTTGAAAAAGGTCACAGTGATAAGGCAGGCAATATGTACAGAGCATTCAGAGGCAGAGATCCTCAGATTGAGCCTTTGCTCAAGTCAAGAGGTTTGATTTAATCACAATGCTATAAAAAAAACAGGCATATTGATTTCACTCACTATGCCTGTTTTTTGTTGCCCGGATACTTCTTTTTCCATCTTTTGTGAGACCACATCCAGTCTTCAGGTTTTCGTCTTATGATTTCTTCAAGAATGTTCAAATATTTGGTTGTGATTTCACCGGGGAGTGTTGATGCAGGATTCATTTCCAGAGGGAGCAATCGCCCAACATAACGGCCTCTTTTTATACGCTGCAGATCATAATAATACACAGGCAAATTAAACTTCACTGCCATTTTTTCTGCTCCGTGAATTGCTGCTGTTTTTCTGTTTAAAAAATCTATCCAGTAGGGTTCTTCCACATCTCCGCCAGGATTCTGATCTGTAATATAAGTGAACAAAGCCGGTTTGTTTATATTACTTCTTATCATGATACCTGCCTGTTGCATTGCATACACAGCCAGTCCTGTTCTTTCCCGAATTGTTCGCATGAATTTATCCACTCTTTTGTTACTGAGGGGTTTATATAATGCACAATTTTTGTGTTTTGCTGTGTGTCCCGTAAATGGAATCCATTCCCAGTTGGCATAATGTGACATGAGCATAATACAGCTTTGTTTGTTTTCAAAGTGAATATCCAGGATTTCAGGATTTTCAAGTCTTATCCTGCTATTCATCCTATGCAAAGGCATGGAAAAACTTTTGACAATTTCCAGAAGAACATCGGAAAGATTACTGTAGAATTTTCTTCGGACTGATTTGAGTTCAGCATCTGTTTTTTCAGGAAAAGATTTTTTCAAATTGTCTTCAACCACTTTTCGTCTGTAGCGAAAAACATATTGAAGTAAATATGCAAGTAAATCGGAGTTGAAATGAAGTAGTCGAAATGGCATTATTGAAAACAAAAAAACCATTATCCGGAAAGCAATATATTCGAGCCAGTGCTTCATCTTAAAACAAAAAGAAACTATCTTAACTGATACATAAATGACTCTTCATGCCCGTTGATAATAACAACAACACTTTCACTTGCAGGTAGTGATTCTTTTAGAATTGTGAGATTGAAAACCAGTTCAATTTTTACTTCCTTGTTGCCTTTCACATCTGAAGATTTGTGCACAGGATGAAGTATCACCTTTGGGGGCAAACTTTTCATTATACTACCATCCCAAAGAAGGTCAAACTCATGTTTGCCCTTTTCTCCAGTGAGTGTTACAGATAATTTCAGCAAATCACCCTCAATACTTGCACTTTTAATGGAGAAATCAGGTTCTGAAACCACTTCAACAGGTGATTTCACATTAATCATTGCCCTTTCTTCCTGTTTCAGTTCAACTGATTTCTGTGTTTTACACTGTATGCAGAAGAAGGGAATAATGAGAGCCAAAAAAATTATTTTTTTCATTTTTCAATATTTTTAAATATCACTATTGCAAAAGTATGAAATAATTCAGTACTGAAGAAAAGGGCAGTATAAATCATTCAGTATTATTTCATAAATTTGCAATAGAAACAAATAATTGAAAACGAGCAATGACAAATTCAGCACATAAATACACATCACCAGACTATTATGCTGTAGATGAGCTACTGACGCCCGAACACATTATCGTTCGCAACGCCATACGTGACTGGGTAAACCGTGAGGTAAAACCATGCATTGAAGATCATTTTGAAAAAGGAACATTTCCGGCACATCTTGTAAAACAGCTTGGAGAAATGGGAGCATTTGGTCCGTTCATTCCTTCTCAATATGGTGGTGCAGATATGGATTATATTTCCTATGGTCTGATTATGCAGGAACTTGAACGGGGTGATTCGGGAATTCGCTCCACAGCATCGGTTCAAACATCACTTGTTATGTTTCCAGTTTATCAATTTGGAAGTGAAGAACAAAAAAAGAAGTACCTGCCACAACTTGCAAGCGGTGAAATTATTGGTTGTTTTGGTTTGACAGAACCTGATCATGGTTCTGATCCAGGCGGCATGCTGACCAAAATCAAAGATATGGGAGACCATTACCTTCTTAATGGATCAAAAATGTGGATTACCAATTCATCAATTGCAGACATTTCAATTGTTTGGGCAAAAGATGAAGAAGGAATTGTGAGAGGAGTAATTGTTGAGAACCATTGGGAAGGACTCACCGCACCTGAAACACACGGAAAGTTGTCATTGCGTGCATCTGTTACAGGAGAACTGGTATTTGACAATGTGAAAGTACCCAAAGAAAATCTGCTTCCCGGAGTAAAAGGGCTGAAGGGTCCCCTCTCCTGTCTTTCTTCAGCAAGATATGGAATTGCATGGGGTGTCATTGGTGCGGCAATGGATTGTTATGATACAGCTTTGCGCTACTCACTTGAGAGAAAACAGTTTGACAAGCCAATAGGTGCATTTCAACTTCAACAAAAGAAACTTGCTGAGGCACTGACAGAAATCACCAAAGCACAATTGCTTGCGTGGAGACTGGGGACGCTGAGAAATCAGGGAACATCATCCGCAGGACAAATTTCAATGGCGAAGCGTAATAATGTTGAGATGGCTTTAAATATTGCAAGAGAAATGAGACAAATTTTGGGAGCAATGGGAATTACCAATGATTTTCCAATTATGAGACATATGATGAATTTGGAATCAGTGATTACATATGAAGGAACCCATGATGTTCATTTATTGATTACGGGACACGAGATTACAGGATTGCAGTCATATAGATAAAGAATAGTGATGAATTGGGGAGCAGATACTTTTTGTTGTAACTGCTCACCACTAAAAATAACGTAATGTTTTAGCCACTCCCATCGGGATTCCTATCCCATAGGGAAGCCCATGGCTTGGAAAAATTCACAGATTTACACGAATATGTTGCGCTAAGAATTCTTTTGTTATTCGCAAGAACTTTTTTCTGCAAAAGCCATGTTAAGTAAAACAAATCTGAACCATCAGATTTGTTTTCATACAGTTTAAAATTATGAAAGAGAAAGCTTGCTTTAG
>CAZGIW010000066.1:0-21904 GCA_964526285.1 uncultured Bacteroidales bacterium
GATTATTGAGTAAGCTCGGATTGTAGTATGAATGTCATCTCCCAGCGCAACTCCACCCCAAATGCTAGAGAAAAACCTTGAGGCTGTCTCAAAACCAACATCTACCGGAAATTATTATTGCCCCAACTTTAGGGTGTGCGCTGATTTTCAGCGACTTACACCCTTTAGGCGATGTATTGAGCACAGTCGAAATAGAAGGGGCAAATAAGGCGGTGAAAATCAAAAAATGAGCGTTTTGATACAGCCTCAAAATCAACACATTGAAAATTTCTTTCATGCCCCAAAAACCTTATTACCTTAGTAACACAATAAATCACAACTGGAATTGACCTTATTAGCTTATTGCAAGCGTGGTATTGTTTTTTGCGGGATAGCAATAACTCTCCAATTTGCAACTCTTTTTCAAAAGCAGAACACAAAGCCTGTTTTTTCTTATTTTTGCAAAAAAATCAAACAATGTCAGTTTTCGAAATTATTATTATTGCTATTGTTGAAGGTCTTACCGAATTTTTGCCTGTTTCTTCAACCGGTCATATGATTCTCACTCAGGCCCTGTTGGGTGTTGAAAGTAGTGATTTTGTAAAGATGTTTATTGTCAATATTCAGTTTGGAGCCATACTCGCTGTGGTGGTGCTCTACTGGAAGAGGTTTTTTCAAACCATGAAATTCTACTACAAATTGTTTGTGGCGTTTATCCCCGCGGCAGTGATTGGGTTTTTGCTGGGAGACTATATTGACATGATGCTGGAAAGTGTTCTGGTGGTTGCAATTTCTTTGTTTCTGGGTGGAATTGTGCTCATTGGTGTTGACAAATGGTTGTCCAAAAGAAAAATTGACAATGACATTACTTATCCCAAAGCATTGAAAATAGGTTTTTTTCAGTGCATTGCCATGATTCCCGGAGTTTCACGTTCGGCTGCCACAATAATTGGAGGCATGACCCAAAAACTTGACAGAAAAACAGCAGCCGAATTTTCTTTCTTCCTTGCTGTGCCAACCATGTTTGCTGCATCCGGTTATAAACTTTACAAAGGATTGGATTTGCTCACTGTAGAAAACCTGCCTGCGCTGGCTATTGGCAATGCAGTTGCTTTTGTGGTTGGGATGGTTGCCATTAAGGGATTTATAGCGTTTCTTACTAAGTATGGATTTAAAGTGTTTGGATGGTATAGAATTATTTTGAGTTTAATTATTTTCATACTCCTGATTATGGGTGTTGACCTAAGCGTTGTCTAAGATGCAAAACGAATATCAGAAAGGGAAACTGCTGCTTGTTGACAAACCACTCAACTGGACATCTTTTGATTTGGTAAATTATGTCAGACTGGAGCTAAAAAGAAAAGCAGGAATTAAAGAAATCAAAGTAGGTCATGCCGGCACTCTCGATCCGCTGGCCTCAGGACTTGTGATGATTTGTACAGGCACATGGACTAAAAAAATCAATGAATTTCAAAGTATGGAAAAGGAATATGTGGGACAAATTACCCTTGGAGCTACCACCCCATCATATGATCTTGAAACCGAAATTGATGAAACTTTTCCCACAGAACACATTACTCAGGAAATGATGTATGAAGCTGCCAAATCTTTTGAGGGGATTATTGAACAACTTCCTCCGGTTTATTCTGCAATTAAAATCAAAGGAAAAAGAGCTTATGATTATGCACGACAGGGACTCGATGTGAAAATCAATGCAAAAACAGTTCAAATTCATTCTTTCAACATTAATCTTATTGATGATAATGTTATCACTTTTCGAATTAGGTGTAGCAAGGGAACTTACATCAGGTCAATAGCTCATGATTTTGGAAAAAAACTGAATTCAGGAGCACACTTGTCTCAACTTCGCCGAACTGCTATCGGAGAATATCTTGTGGTAAATGCAATCACCCCACAGCAATTCACAGATGAATTACTTTCAAATCTGGAAATTTAGAAGTGTCATAAAATATTGTTATTTTTGCTCTTATAAATATAATTGCTCATGAAAAAGAGAATTTTTGTTTTGACTCTGGTTTTGCAGATGTCGGTTGCAGGGTTTGCTGCCAATTTCACTGTAACCAATACATCAGACAGCGGTCCCGGAAGTCTCAGACAAGCAATCACTGATGCCAATGCATCAACCGGTGGCGACAATATTTACTTTGATATCCCTCAGACAGATCCCGGTTATGACGCTCTGACAGGGGTGTGGACAATTACCATAAGTTCTTCCCTTCCAATGGTGCAGGGTGCATTCATCAATATTGACGGAACAAGCCAATCCACAAATCAGGGAAATACCAATTCCTTTGGACCCGAATTGCAAATTATTCCATCAGGCGTTGTGAGTTATCCGTTTATTCTTGTTTCTCCCGGCAATACAGTGAAAGGATTCATAATCAGCGGTTTTGAATATGGAATTCTGATATATAACAGTACTTCCTATAACAACACTATTACAGAAAATTATATTGGCACAAACCATGATGCCTCAATAGCAGCACCTAATACAAACGGAGTGGGAATCGGAGGAAATGCATACGGAAACATTATTTCGGGCAATATCATATCCGGAAACAGTCAGGCTGGTATTGCAATAACCGAATCCGGAAGCAATTCAATCCGTGGTAATTATATCGGTACCGGACCAATGGGAATAAATGCTATTGCAAATCTCTACGGCATTGCTATTCAGAATGCATCCAATAACCTGATTGGCGGTACATCACCAGCTGACAGAAACCTGATTTCAGGAAATACATTTTCAGGCATTGTAATTGACGGGCTGCAAAGCACAAGCAACACAATAACAGGCAATTACATTGGCACAGATATGTCGGGCACACTTGCACTGCCAAATGATAACGGAATTATTTTATCCTATGCTTCAAATACTACAATAGGGGGAAACACTGCTGCTCACAGAAATCTGCTGTCTGGAAACACCAGTGCTGCAATTGTTTTAAATGGCACCGGAACACGCATGAATTCCATCAAAGGAAACTACATTGGAACCAATGCCATGGGAACAGCCCCCATAAGTAATTATTCAGGCATTGTTATTAAAAGTAACAGTCATAGCAATACCATCGGAGGCACGGCATCGGGTGAAAGGAATATTATATCAGGAAATATTGAAATGGGCGTGTATATTGAAGCTTCTGACAGCAATGTTATAATCGGTAACTATATTGGCCCTGATGCTACAGGAATGAGTGCTTTTAAGGTGGGAGACACCCTGCTTCAGGCCAACGGAATAGAATTTAACACTGTTGCCAGACACAACCGTCTTGGAGGATATACTCCCGAAGAAAGAAATATCATTTCGGGCAATAGAGTGTATGGCATGGTCTATTACGGGAATACTTCCTACAATCCGGTTATCGGAAACTATATCGGGGTTGATGTCACCGGAAACAATCCTCTTCCCAATGCCACGGGCATATGTGTTGACGGGGGTTCTAATCACAATCCAATCATCAACAATGTGCTTTCTGGCAATATCAGCTACGGAATTTTTATTGTCACCAATCAGACGTTTTATAACGAGATGAAAGGAAATCTCGTGGGAACCAATGCTGCCGGCACAGATACTGTCCCCAATGATGCAGGAGTATTGCTTGGTGGTGGTGCAAGATACAATATCATTGGAGGAGATAATCCCGAAGACAGAAATATAATTTCAGGCAACAGATACGGAGGGGTGGAGGTTTCAGACCAGTTTACCCGAGACAATATCATCAAAGGAAATTATATCGGAACTGACATTAGTGGCACCTATGCTTTGCCAAATCAATATGGCATTGGATTAACCACAAGACCCAAGAGCAATACAGTTGACAATAACCTGATTTCGGGAAATAAAGAATTCGGAATACTGCTTTATGAGTTTGCAGACAGCAATATCATCATCCGCAATTCAATAGGCACTGCTGCAGATCAACTGAGTCCTCTCAATAATGGAATAGCCGGCATTATCATATGGGGCGGCTCGTCAGGCAATCGTATCGGCGGCCCGGGCGAAGGAAATATTATTGCCTTTCACGATTCACTGGGAGTTTTTATAAAAGATGCAAACACAAAATACAACACCATTTCAGCCAATTCGTTTTTCTCAAACAATCACATGGGCATTGATATTGCTCCTGAAGGACCCAATTACAACGACGGTGGTGATATTGACGATGGCCCCAACGGATTGATGAATCATCCTGTCATTCAACATGCTGGCTGTAATTCTGTATCAGGCAACACATGGATTTACGGTATTATTGACACCCAGCAACCCGAAGGAGCGGTCATTGAATTGTTTATTTCTGATGGAAATCCCTATGACAGGGGAGAAGGCAAAACTTATCTGGGACAAGCCACAGCAAATGCAGCAGGAGAATGGGCAATTATTCTGGCCGGAGCAGATGCAGGCCAAATTATTACTTCCACTGCAACAGATGTGCAGGGAAATACATCTGAGTTTTGTCCCAATTTTACAGTTGTGACAGATGTGCAGGAGTTTTATACTGCAAATGAATATAGTGTTTTCCCAAATCCTGCTTCTGATTATGTATATCTGAATTGTAGGGGAATTGTCCAGCAGATTAGTATCTCTGATATGTCAGGAAAAATTATCTATTGTCGATGGAATCAGATACATGAAAATCAATACCTCATTATTCTTCCATCTGATCTGTCCGCAGGAAATTACTTGTTACAATGGTTGGGTGATGAAAACCAAAGATATTCCCTCATTTTTACAAAAGAATAAAACAACAATACCATGAATTTTCAAAAAATGTTTTTTTCTGTTGTGGCATTGCTTGTTTGCAGTTTTGTTTTTGGAGCCACATTCACCGTAAGCAATACGAATGATTCTGGTGCAGGTTCATTAAGGACTGCAATTCAGTCGGCCAACACCGCTCCCGGAGCTCCTCATACCATAGTGTTCAATATTCCCAACACAGATCCCGGATACAGTAGTACAAGGGGAGTTTGGAGAATTGCTCCCGCAACGCCCCTGCCATATATCACAGGCAGTAATATCTCCATTGACGGAACCACCCAAACCACATTCGGAGGCAACACCAATCCCAATGGCCCCGAAATTGAACTTGATGGAAATCATACAATTGATTATGCTTTTTTTGTTATCAATGGCTCACACATTTCAATTAAAGGATTCATAATCAGAAAGTTTACGTATGGTATTCAGATGTCGGGCACCTCGTCACAAAATCATGTCATAAGCGGAAATTACATTGGAGTGAATCATGATGCAACAGATACATCAGGATGTTATATTGGTATTGAAATTTTGAATCTTGCCGGAAATGTGATGATAGGAGGGTTGAATGCTGAAGACAGAAATATTGTAAGCGGAAATCATCATATCGGCATCAGGTTGTTGCATTCCAGCAACAACACTTTATATAATAATTATATAGGTGTTGACCGTACCGGAAATATTGCGCTGCCCAATTATGACGGACTCAGTCTAGAAGCGGTTACACAAAACAACATTATCGGGGGCTCAGACCCTGGTATGCGAAATGTTATTTCGGGCAATTATGCCTATGGCCTGCCATTGATTGGACTTCACACAAGATACAATATCATTAAGGGTAATTATATCGGCACCAATGCATCAGGCACTGCTGCTGTTCCAAATACATATGGTATTTTATTTGATGATGGTTCAAGAAACAATGTAGTTGGAGGGTATTTGCCCGGAGAAGGGAATTTGCTATCAGGGAACAGTGGCTATGGGTTGTTTATATATAATTTGGGAACAACGGAGAATTATGTTTATGGAAACTTTATTGGAACTGATGTTTCGGGAACTGTTGCTATTCCCAACGGTAATGGCATTGTCATTGACGGAGTTGCAACCCGGCACATCATTGATAAAAATGTTATATCCGGAAATATTCAGCAGGGCATTGTCATACATATCTCAGGTTCAAATGAACATGTGATTACACGAAATCTGATTGGAACTGATGTTACTGGTAGTTTGCCTTTGGGCAATGGCAGCGATGGAATTAGAATTGCCGAAGGCGGGCAGTATAATATAATTGGAATAGCTCCCGATTCAGGTAATGTGATTGCCTTCAACGGGGGAAATGGAGTGCTTGTGATGACTGCTGCAGATTTTTGCAACAAAATTTCGGGAAACAGCATTTACGGCAATGGGCTGTTGGGGATTGACCTGTGGCCTGAAGGAGTCACCTCAAATGACCCCGGCGACACAGACAACGGCCCCAATTCTTTGATGAATTTTCCTGTGATTCAATCTGCCAACTATGATTCAGGAACCGGATACACAACAATAACAGGATTTCTGGATACTCAAAATCCTGATAATTGTGTTGTTGAATTTTTTGTATCAGACAATGATGCTTCGGGCCATGGTGAGGGAAAAATCTACTCAGGAGTTGTTGTTCCATTGTCCAACGGAACCTTTACTTATACATTCACACAGTTGCTGACCGGCAATATGCTTACGTCCACAGCCACTGATTCGTGCGGCAACACATCAGAGTTTTCGGCCAATTATCCGCTGCCACCGCCAAATAACATAAAAGAGATGAGTGAAGGATGCGAATTTTTTGTTTATCCCAACCCTGTGTCAGAAATACTTTGTGTTGAAAACAAATCACACAAAACTATCCTGGTGAGCATCTATAATGCAGCAGGACAGAAGATGTATGAAACAGTTGTTGATAAGGGAGTAACATATATTAACAACGGAAACTGGTCCAGCGGAACGTATGTGATTCGTGGCGACAATGTGGCTGTTCCCTTTGTTGTTTCAAAATAAAAAAAGGGCATCTCTTTTTCTGAAATGCCCTGAATGATAAGTAATTTCAAATATTTCTATCTGCCTTTCCTTCTTATATACTCATCAAGTTCATCAACTGAACTGCTGAATGTGAAGGCATCATTGAGTTTATAATAATTATTCAGATCATACACATAATCATAGGCAAATTTGGCAAATTCAAGTTTTGAATCTTCAAATGTGAACAACATCATCATTTCTTTCACCTGAGCACAAAGCAGGCAGTTTGAACCTGTAATTTGTTTTGCCACAGTGAGTTTGGTGTCTTCAAAGGTTTTTGAATTAACAGAATTTTTTGCATCTTCAAAATCCTGGTCCGACATAGGCCATGGGCAACCAATTTTTCCATTATATCCCGGCATCTGATACACATTGGGTTTGTCTGCAGGAGTGGTTGTTGTGACCGTAGTTGTTACAGGTTCTACAGGACGAACTGTTTCCTTCTGTGTCACTGTGGTTTGAGTTGTTGTAACCTGTGTCTGCATGCTGAAATCACCTTCAGGTGTTTTTGTTGTTGTTTGAAAACCTACCATATCAGTTTCATCGGTAGGAACTTTAATAGAAACATCCATTCCTATGGGTTGTCCGGTCTCAGGATCTGTAACATAAGCTCCCACAGCGATAGTTTCTGTTGGTTTTGTGGTGGTGGTTTGAGTAGTAGTGGTAGTAGTGGTTGTTGTTGAAGGTTCTGTAACAGGTTGTGTTGTTACTGTTTCAGGAATTACTTCTTTTGGTGTTTCAGTAGCCAAAGGTTGAATTATCTCAAAGGAATGAAACCTCATTGCTGTTTTTTTCTTTTCAGGTTTAATGATATATTTTGAGTGAGTGAAGTTTCCGTCCACATCTTTCAGCTGAATGTTTCTGTCAATGTCCTGAATTTTTTCATCTTCAAAAATAATTTTCACCCTCACATAATCTTCCCTGATTTCAGGGATAAAGACATTTGCCTGAGGTTGTTGATTTTGCTTAACTCCGTTAATAATTACCCAAAATTTTTCCCCGTTCTGATGAAAAATTGTTAGCTGGGAATACTGTGCAAAGACATTCATTGCCAATGCCACAATCATGGTCAACAATACAATACTTTTTTTCATAATTATTTTATTTTTAAATGTTTTACATTTTAATTAGCAGGGATTAAATAACTGCCAGGATAAATTTAAAAATCTTTGTGGCAGTTGAAACACCTTTTTGAATTTTTTCCCAGTTAATTTTTGGAGTTTTTGAAGGATCAACAACAAGTGTTCCGTCAAAAGATTCAATGACATCAATTACCTGCGTGCCTTCTTTGAAATTCAAGTCTTCAAAAATATCTTTTGTTCCTGACAGTATTTGAGGAAATTTTCCTTCTTTTGGGTCATAAAATTGTGTCATATCAAGCAGCAATTTTCCATCCTGATCAACTACAACAGGAAACATTGCAGGGTCATATTGCTTGCCGTTAAAATTAAACACCATTCCGTTGGGAATATCGCCTTCTTCAATAACCATATCAGCAGGCAAACTTCTTGTTCCCAATTCCTGTGTTCCCGGAATTGCATCATATACAGCGGGAGCAAGCCCGTTGCTTTCATAAATAGGGACTCTCATTGTCACTTCAATCATGCCGTCTTTTTCAATGGCATCACCAATTTGCTGTGCACCTTTCACAACGCCATCAACACGTGTGTATATATAGTCGCTTTGCACCATCATGTCTTTGACAGTGGTTTCACTCACCACATTGACACCTTGAATAATTTCAAGAAGATTTCTCTGAGCAACAACGATAGCTCCTCTGGTGGCCATCGCTCTTGCCTGTGCTGCATTGGGAAAACGATCATAATCAATGACAGCTGATCCTTTGGCCTCAATAAATTGTTCTGTCCAGTTCACCTGGCCTTCAGGTTTTGTTGTTACTACCGGTGATGCAACAGTTAAGAGGTCTTCCAGTGAAACAATTTCAACAGGAACTATTTCCCTGTCTTTAGACTGGGTTGTGCTTGCTGTCGTTGTAGTAACAACAGGTGTTTTTGAATTGTTGTCTGTATTGCTTCCGGTTTGACTGCGGTCTCTGTCCTTTGCTTTTTTCTCTTTTTTTGGTTTTTTTTCAGGTTTGGTTTTTTGTCCGTAAACCTCTGCTCCTGTCATAAACAATGACAAAAGGATAATAAATATGATACTTTTTTTCATGATATTTTTTTTATGGGGTTATTTATCTTGTTTTGTCAGAACCATCTGTTGGCGCGGGAGTTATGATATTTAATTCCTCCAGAGTAAAAGATGAAGGGGCAAAATTAATTTGACGTCCATATATAAATTTCACATCCAACTTTTTTACAGCCAGTTCAGGGATGGCATCAGCATAGTCCAGGATTTTATCGGCCAGCTGATCGGGGCGGTTTTTAAATGTACAGTTGAGTTTTGTAAAATTATCAAAACTGACAATCTCCATGTCTCCTCCAAAATCAGAATCACTTTGCAATTTTGATCTCAAAGAACGTAGCTCACGATAGGTTCCGGTGTGATAGAATCTGAGCTCAAAAGGAGTTCCGTTGTTTGCCCAGCTTCCAATATAGCGGGTGAATGTGCCAAGCAGATTGATAAAATCAAGCTCTATGGCTTCCGATATTCCGGTCAGCACTTGTGTTCCTTGTTCCCGTCCTGATTTCCAGTCACTTTCCAGAATAACGGTTCCCAAACCTTCAGCTGTACAGTTGTCATAAGCCTTGCACTCAATAACTATTTGTGATGATGTGCGGGTGTCAAAAGCTTCACTTCGTGATGTGATTCTCACGTTTTTAATAAAAATAATGAATTGAGCATCTGCTTTTAAACCAAGGTGCTGAATATAAGTTTCTTCTGAAGCCCTGATGTCGTTCATAATGCCTCTGGACTCTTTCTTCAGTTCATCAAATCGTTTTTTATCAATGTATCTGTATCCTCTTTGAGACAGGAATTCATTTACGCGTTCAACAGCAAATTCATAATAAGTAATCTCATCATCGGATACTGAACGTTCGTCATACATGACCAGAAATCTAATGCCGCCAACAGCTTTTGACAATAGTCCAAAGTCGGCACGCATGGGACTCATGCTTACTTTTGCACGCACTGTGACCTCATACCTGTCGGGAAAAGGAGTTTCTTTGATGATTGTATAACTGTTAATGTATCCTTCGGATCTGGATGTGATGGCATCACTGATGACCATGAAGTTTTCTACTCTTGTTTCTGATGCCAGTGTGACACCTGCAACTTGCTCCACACACAAACGCAATGCGTTCTGAAGTGCGTCTTCTCTGTTTACTCCAACTCCCTTGGCTTCCACTTCTGCAATATCTGTGTTGCGGTCAAATGTTGCCTGAAATGGAGCTGTAGTTGTTGGTGTTTGTGTTTGTGTGGTTTGTGGCTGAATTGTGGTTTCTGTCCCGGCCTTTTTCTTGTCTTTCTTTTTCTTTTTTTGTGCCATCAGGCTGCCTGATGTGAGTAAAAGAGCACATAAAAGTAATAATAAACTCTTTTTCATATGTTTTATTTTTAGGGATTATTCATGTTTTCAAAATTACTGCTTTTTTTTTGAAGTCTCCTTTTTTCAACTTTTGTGCCAAAAAAAGAAAATATATATTATTACAGAACTATTGTAGCTTTGCAAATTCATTTTTTTTAAGTTTTGTTTGTGAAAGACCAGATTACAAGACGTACTATTTTGTTTGTCGCACTTCCGGTGATATTGGAAAGTCTGGCGCAGAATATTTTAAATATTACTGATACTGCATTTATGGGGCGTATCGGAGAAATTAACCTTGGTGCTGCAGCAATTGGGTCTCTATATTATTATGTTTTTATTATGATAGCATTTGGGTTGGGCGTTGGTGCTCAAATTATCATTGCACGTAGATTTGGAGAAGGCAATTTCAGAATGACAGGACGCACCCTTGAGCAAACATGGTATCTTATGCTGGCCTTTGCGATTATTGTGCTAAGCATATCCAGGATTTTTCTTCCTCAGATTCTGGATGTGATTATTGATTCACCTCAAATTAAACAAAAATCATTCGAATATCTTGCAATTCGTCTTTTCGGTTTTATTCCCGCTTTTCTTAATGCTTCATTCAGGGCTTTTTTTGTTGGTATTGCACGAACAAGGGTTATTACTTATACAACGATTATTATGACTACTATCAACGTTGTGTTGAATTATATTCTGATATTCGGAAAATTTGGGTTTCCCCAAATGGGAATTGCAGGAGCTGCTGTTGCTTCCGTTATTGCTGAAACATGTGCCCTTTTTGTGTTTGTGTTTTATGCCCGTTTCAAAACCGACGCATCTGAGTTTGGTTTGTTCAGATTCAAAGGTCCTGACATGAAACTTGTCAAAAGAATTCTCAACATTGCATCGCCGCTCATGCTTCAGTATTTTGTCTCTCTTTCCTGTTGGTTTGCTTTTTTTCTGTTTATTGAAAAAGTTGGAGAAACGCAGCTTGCAGTTTCAAACCTTATAAGAAGTGTATATATATTCATGTGTTTGCCCATTTGGGGATTTTCTGCGGTGACAAATACTTTTGTGAGCCAGCTCATTGGGGGGAATAAAAAGGAACAAGTGATGAGTATTATTCCAAAAGTTTTATCTATCTGTCTTCCAATGACACTTTTTCTGGCCGGTTTGATGGCAGTTTTTCCCCGGGCTTCACTGGCTGTATTAACCAATGATCCTGTCTTGATTGAACAGGCAATTCCAATACTTTATGTAATTCTCGGTTCAGCCCCATTTCTTTCTGTGGGAGTAATTACATTCAGCGCTCTGACAGGAACCGGAAAAACCAAAGTTGCACTGATTATTGAAGTAATTGTTCTTGCTGTGTATATATTTTTCACGTGGCTTGTAATTACAAAACTAAACTGGTCGCTTGCTGCTGCATGGTCGGTAGAATATTTATATGCCATACTTATTGGCTTGATTTCCTACTTGTATATGCTGACGGGAAAGTGGAAAAAAAGTGGAGTGTGATGGAGGCAAAGTGCAGTTTTTTTGCCCGAAAGATTAACCCGAAGTATAAAGTTCTATAATTTCTTTAACCTGTTCAAGACTTGATGCACTGTGCAATAACTTTCTTCTTCTTGAGTCAAGTTGGGTGTCACCCAGTTTTTTTGCCCATCCTTCAAACCCATCATAGCAAACCACATGTTTGTTTTTTTGCCATGAGAATGCAATTTCAGAAAGTGTTCCTGCACCACCAGCAACAGCAACAAGTACATCGGATGAATTTACAATAATCGCATTCCGGCTTATTCCGATGCCGCTTGGAATAACAATATCACAATATTTATTTGCGGAACTTCTTCGATCATATGGAGTGATTCCCATTGATATGCCTTTTTTCTTTTTTACTTCGGCAAACCCAATACATACAGCCTCCATAATTCCCTCCATGCCTCCGCACACAAGATGAAAGTTCATGCGGGCAATCATTTTTCCCAACTCAATGCCAAACTGATACACATCAGGTGTGCAGGTGAATTTACTTGGTCCAATCACTCCAATTACAGCTAGTCTTTTTGTTCGATTTTCTTTCATCTTATTGAGACTCCCGGAAGTTGTGTTAAGGCAGTTTTTATGCTGTCAATAATTGAATCGGTTTCTTTGTCTGTGAGTGTTTTTGTCTTATCCTGTAAAACAATACTTATGGCATAAGACTTCTTCCCTTCTGGCAAATTCGTTCCTTTGTAAATGTCAAAGAGACGCACAGAACTAACCAGATGGTTTCCGTTTTTGTAAACAATATCTTCAATGGTTTTATATGATGTGTCATTGTCAAGTAACATGGCGATGTCACGATGAACCTCAGGGAATTTTGGCGGTTCACTGGCTTTCACTTTTTGCCCTTTGATTATCTCAAGCAGTTGGTTCCAGTTGAATTCAGCAAAAAATACATTTTGTCTGCATTCGGTTATTTCAAGTGCTTTTTCACTTAATTCTCCAAATTGAACAAGAGTTTCCATACTGTTCTTCAAAGAGTAACTAAGTCCGTATCCAAACAATGGATTGTTCGTTTCTTTTACTTCAAGAGTGCGTTCAACAACACCTGCCCGATTTAGAATTTTTATAATCTGATTTTTCAACTCACTAAAATCTGTTTGTTCTTCTTTATATTTCCAGTTGAGAGGAAAAACATTGCCTGTCATAAACATTGCAAGGTGCATTGTTTCCTGATATTTTCTGTCAACTTCTGAAGAGACTGGGTTTTTTATTTGTTGGTAAATCCGGCCAAATTCAAACATTCGAAGATGATGTTGCTTTCTGTTGATGTTGTGAACAATGGACTCCAGGCCACTAAACACAAGACTTCGGCGCATTGTGTTCAACTCAGAACTCAGTCCGTTCAATATTGTAGCATTTTTATCAGGCTCAAAACCAAACTCTTCAGAGTAATACTTGCCTGAAGATAAGGAATTTGTCATCATTTCGAAAAAACCACTGGACACAAGCATCTCCGAAAAAATATTTCGGTATTTAACTTCATCCATTGATGGCATAATGCTGAGAGTAGATTTGTGAACCTGTGGAAAGGGTACATTATTATAGCCATAAATCCGTAGAATTTCTTCCACAATATCTGCAGGTCTGGTCACATCAACTTTTGCAAGAGGAGCTTTCACTTCAATCTTGCTATTGTTTTCTTTAAGTATTTCAAAGTCAAGGTCTTTGAGAATTGAAACCTGTGTTTCAACAGGAATCTCCATTCCAACAGATGAATCTATAAAAGCTGGAGTAAATGAAATGGTGTGTTTGTGAATTTCATTGGGATACACATCATACACTGGAGATGAAATCTGACCTCCTGCAATATCTTTTAAAAGCAAAGCAGCTCTTTTCAATGCAAATACTGTTGCCGAAGGGTCTGTTCCTCTTTCAAAACGCCAGGCTGATTCTGTTTTTAATCCATGCCTGCTACTGGTTTTTCTTACATTCACAGGGTTGAAGTAGGCACTTTCAAGAAAAATCTCAGTTGTTTTTTCAGATACCCCAGCATCAATACCACCAAAAACACCGGCAATGCACATTGGTTCATGTTCATTACAAATCATCAGATCTTCAGTATGCAGGGCTCTTTTTTCTTCATCAAGTGTTACGAAATCACGTGGTGTATCAAATGTTTTCACAATGACTTTGTTTCCTTTCACATGTTTCATGTCAAAGGCATGAAGTGGGTGTCCCAGCTCCAGCATGACATAGTTTGTAATATCAACGATATTGTTTAAAGGCCTCATTCCTGCTGCTTTCAACCTGTTTGCAATCCAATCGGGAGAAGGAGCAATCTTAAGATTGCTGATAGTAAGCCCTGTGTATCTTGGACAGGCATTGGTGTCTTCAATGATGATTTCAACAGGATAATTCTCATTGTCAACAGAAAAGTCATTTATGTCAGGAATACGAACTTCTAAACGGGTGTTTTTGAGAACATTCAAAGCAGCAGCCACATCCCTTGCCACTCCTATATGTGATGCGGCATCCACTCGGTTGGGAGTGAGTCCTAACGTGAAAACAAAATCTCTGTATATATTGAAATAATCTGCCGCAGGGATTCCTACAGGAGTGTCTGACGGCAAGACCATGATACCCTCATGAGAAGTGCCCAAACCAAGTTCATCTTCAGCGCAGATCATTCCCAATGATTCAACACCTCTGATTTTTGCTTTCTTAATTTCCCATGACTCTTCTCCTTTCCATAGCGTTGTTCCCACAGTGGCAACAACAACTTTCTGCCCTACTGCAACATTGGGAGCTCCGCAAACAATTTGCAACACAGTATTATTTCCAATGTCAACCTGAGTCAACCTAAGTTTATCTGCATCAGGATGTTTCTGTACTTCAAGCACATGACCAATAACCACTCCCTCAAGCCCTCCCTTAACACTTTCAAAATTAGCAAGTTCTTCAACTTCAAGTCCGCAATCTGTCAGTATTACAGATAGTTCTTCAGCTGAGATATCAATGTTGACGTATTCTTTTAACCAGTTGTATGATATTTTCATAATTGATTTTCATAAAGCCGCAAAATTAATAAAAATGTTTTGGGTCAGATTAATTTTCTGGGGGATAAAGACAAAATAGAATCTTGAATCTCATAGATTATCAGAATTTTCAAAGACATTGATGTAGGAAAGGAGTCCCTCACGGGAAACACCGTATAACGCAAAAACTATCAGCTGTCCCCAGTTTTTTTCTTGTCCCAATGTTTTTCACTTTTTTTTAATAAGGTCAATTTCGCATGGATTTAAAAAATTTGTAAGTTTGCATGTGAAATTTTAAACCTATTAATAATAACTAAATATTTAATAAAGATGATTACTGATAATTTCCACTTCAGACACAATGGTCCCCGCGAAAAAGAGGTTCCCCAAATGCTGAAAACCATCGGAGTAAATTCATTGGAAGAACTGATTGAAAAAACCATTCCTTCACAGATTCGTATGCCGAAACAGCTTGACCTTCCAAAAGGCAAAAGTGAAGCTGAGGTGTATGAACTTCTCAAAACAATTGGGGCAAAAAACAAAATGTATCGTTCATTTATCGGAATGGGGTATTATAATACAATATTGCCTCCTGTAATTCAAAGAAATATTCTTGAAAATCCGGGCTGGTACACTTCCTATACCCCCTATCAGGCTGAAATTTCACAGGGAAGACTTGAAGCTCTTCTTTTGTTTCAGACCATGGTCAGTGATTTAACCGGTTTGCCGGTGAGCAATTCCTCTTTGCTTGATGAAGCAACAGCTGCGGGTGAGGCCATGATTATGGCTTTCAACTCCAGATCAAGAGATAAGGTGAAGGCTGAAGCCAATGTTTTTTTGGCTTCTGATAAACTCTATCCCCAATCATTGGATGTGATTATTGCACGTGCCGAGCCACTTGGAATAGAAGTGAAAGTGTTGCCTTGCAATCAGTTTTCTTTTGAAGAAAATGTTTTTGGGGCAATTGTACAATATCCAGATGAAAATGGAGAGATTCATGATTTCTCAGAACTAACTCAAAAGGCTCATGACGGTGGCGCATTGATGATAGCAGCAGTTGATATTTTATCCTTGGCGCTGCTTACACCTCCAGGCGAATGGGGTGCCGATGTTGTGGTTGGTTCAACTCAGCGCTTTGGTATTCCAATGGGTTATGGCGGACCTCATGCTGCATTTCTTGCCTGTAGAGATGAATTCAAACGCAATGTTCCGGGTAGAATTATTGGTGTAAGTATTGACAAGCACGGAAAAAGAGCTTTGCGTATGGCATTACAAACCAGAGAACAACACATTAAACGTGAACGTGCAACATCAAATATTTGCACAGCACAAGCTTTGCTTGCAATTATGGCTGCAATGTATGCCGTTTATCATGGTCCCGAAGGAATTAAAGAAATTGCCCGCCATATAAATATCCTCACAGGGGCACTTGCACGTGAAGCTGAAAAACTTGGATACAAACAACTGAACCAAAACTATTTTGACACAGTTCGTTTCAAAATTCCTCAGGGTGTTCATATGAACAAGCTTAGAGATTTTGCCATTGAAGCAAAAATGAACTTCCACTATATTGATAATGAAACATTCAGTATCAGTTTTGACGAAACTGCTTGTGTTCATGACATCAATAATATTACATGTGTACTTGCTCGTGCATGCGGAAAACCATGTGTACAGTTTGTATGTGAGCACAAAGAATGTGATGAAATTAAAACTTTTGATGACAAATTCAGCCGCAAATCATCCTACTTAACACATGCCTTTTTTAATAGCTATCATTCGGAAACCGACATGATGCGTTATCTTAAATCACTTGAAAATAAGGATCTTGCGCTCAACAGAACAATGATTCCCCTTGGCTCATGCACCATGAAACTCAATGCTGCAGTGGAAATGTTTCATTTGAGCTGGCCTGAATTTGCCAATATTCATCCATTTGTTCCGGCTGATCAAGCTGAAGGATATCTCTATCTTATAAATGATATGGATCATATTCTTTCCAAAATTACAGGTTTTGCTAAGATTTCCTTTCAGCCAAATTCGGGTGCATCAGGTGAGTATGCAGGTTTGATGGTAATTCGACAGTATCATATCAGTCGGGGCGAAGGACATCGCAATGTTTGCCTGATTCCTTCATCAGCTCACGGAACGAATCCAGCAAGTGCTGCCATGGCAGGTATGAAAATTGTGGTGGTGAAATGTGATGAAAATGGAAATATTGACCTGGAAGACTTGAAAACAAAGGCTCAGGAACACAAAAGTGATCTTTCTGCACTGATGATTACCTATCCCTCAACACATGGCGTGTTTGAAGAAGATGTGTGTGAAATTGTTAAAGTAATTCATGAATGTGGTGGACAGGTATACATGGACGGGGCAAATATGAACGCTCAGGTTGCATTCACAAGTCCTGGTTTTATTGGTGCTGATGTTTGTCATCTGAATTTGCATAAAACCTTTGCCATCCCTCATGGTGGGGGAGGCCCTGGTGTTGGACCCATTGGCGTGGCCAAACATTTGGTTGAATTTCTGCCAGGTCACACAATTGTAAAGACTGGTGGTGATAATGCAATTCGTGCAATTTCAGCTGCTCCCTTTGGAAGCCCTCTCGTTCTCCCAATTTCTTATGCCTATTTAAAACTTATGGGAGAAAATGGACTGAAAAAAGCCACAGAATTTGCAATTCTCAATGCCAATTATCTTATGGCGAAACTGAGAGACCATTATCCAATTCTTTATGTTGGAAAAAATGGCTTTGTGGCTCACGAGATGATACTTGACTGTAATAATTTCAGCAAAACAGCTCATGTAGGTGCTATTGATATTGCCAAACGCCTGATAGATTTCGGATTCCATGCACCCACTGTAGCTTTTCCTGTTGTGGGAACTCTTATGGTTGAACCAACAGAAAGTGAACCATTGAAAGAACTGGATAGATTTGTTGAAGCGATGATTCAAATCAGGAGAGAAATAAAAGAGATTGAAGAAGGGAAAGCATCTCAGGAAAACAATGTTATATCAAATGCACCACATAAAATGGAGCTCATGCTTGAAGATGAATGGAAATTGCCCTATTCGAAACAGGCAGCTTTTATGCCGGTAAATATGACTGACAAATATTTTCCGCCTGTGGGAAGAGTGAATGATGCATATGGTGACAGGAATCTTGTTTGTTCATGCCCTCCCATAGAGGAATATATGAGCTGAGAATGATTTTATTCATGATAAAAATGGTGTTTGGTCAATTATTATTAAAAAAAACCCTGAGACTTCATTCTCAGGGTTTTTTTGTGTGATAAATTCAGTAGTGAATTATTTTTTTGGAGCGTTTTTCAATGTTTCAAGCAAAAAATCATAGAAAAGCTCAACGGTTTTAATGTTTACTTTTTCATCAGGGGAGTGAGGAAATCTGATGGTTGGACCAAAAGAAATCATATCCAGTTCACGTCCGCATCCAGCTCCAATAATACCACATTCCAGTCCTGCATGAATAACTTTCACCTCAGGTACTTTGCCGTATTTATTGTTGTAGCTTTCTTTCATTGCGTGAAGTATTGGAGAATCAACATCGGGTTTCCATCCGGGATATTCACCTTTGTGCTCAACCTTAGCACCGTTTGACTCAAAAGCAGCCCGGATACTTGATGCAACGGCATATTTTGCAGTATCTATCGAACTTCTTTGAAGGGACCCCATTGTGATTTTTCCGTTTCCTGATTTAATGAGTGCGAGATTTGTTGATGTTTCAACAACACCGGGCATATCAGGACTCATGCGCATAATCCCGTCAACGCAAGCATAAACTGCATTGAGTAAACCTTCGGTAGTGGCAGAATCAATAACAAATTCTGGGCGGTTAGCCAAAGAAAGTTTGATTGAAATATCAGGGTCTGTACTACTGAATTCGTTTATAATCTCAGAAGACATTTTTTCAAAACATTCTTCAAATTTTGTTTGCTGAGCTTTGGGAACTGTTACCACAGCAACTGATTCACGGGGAATGGCATTTCTCAGACTACCACCCTCAATTGATGCAAGGCGGAGGCCATGCTCTTTAATGCCATGCCATAAAATTCTGTTCATTAGTTTGTTGGCGTTTCCGCGACAGAGAATAATGTCAAGTCCACTGTGTCCGCCTTTCAATCCTCCCACCTCAATTTGATAGGAAACAACATCAGCAGGAACGGGTTCTTCTTTATAAAAAAATTCAGCATTTGTGTCTATTCCTCCTGCACAGCCGATATACAACTCCCCTTCATCTTCTGAATCAAGATTCAGAAGAATATCTCCTTTGAGAAATCCGGGTTTAATTCCAAATGCACCTGTCATCCCTGTTTCTTCGTCAATAGTAACCAACACTTCAAGTGGTCCGTGTGCAAGGTTTTTTTCTTCAAGAACTGCCAGTGCAGCAGCAACACCAATGCCATTGTCAGCACCAAGTGTGGTGCCTTTTGCTTTTACCCAATCACCATCTATGTATGCGTTGATGGGGTCTTTAAGAAAATCATGCTGTGTGTCGTTGTTTTTCTGGGGAACCATGTCAACATGACCCTGCAGAATAATGGTTTTTCGATCTTCCATGCCCGCAGTGGCAGGTTTGATGATGACAACATTGCCAACCTCGTCAACCCTGGTCTCAAGACCCATATTCTCACCAGCTTTTCTCACATATTCAGCTGCTGCCTGATCATGCTTGGATGGTCTTGGAATTTGTGTCAGTTCATAGAAATGTTTCCACAATGTTTGTGGTGCTAAATTTTTGATTTCTTCGCTCATTGTTTTTCCTCCTGGATTTTTGCTTCTTCTTGTAATTGTTTAAATGTTATATATTTATGATTAAATAGCTGCTGAATAAATTCCAACCCTCTTTCCTTAAGTTGCTCAATGGGCTCATGGCCATCTTCTGATACCAACTGAAATATGACAAACAAATTATTTGTTCCGTTGATATGTCTGTAAACTCTTGTGCCCAGAATATCAAGTTCAATAATATGATAAGGTTTGGCTTTTCCCAAAAGAAAAAGTTTTCCAAATTTTTCATTTTTAAATTTGGGAACATGCAATGCAATATTGCCCGTTTCAAGTGTTTCATAGGGATACAAAGTAACCGGAATCAATTCAAATGGATCTGTTCCGGAAAGAATACGCTTTGTTCTGCTCTTTGACATCCTGTTAAAAATATTGCACAAACATACAAATTTTTTTCAAATAATATTTCAGCTTAAACTATATCCACCAAAAATGCTGGTTCTGATAGTAACTTTTGAATTGTTTGGCCAGCTGAAAAGCACATGCTACTTTAAACAATCTGATTTTTAGTATGTTTCATTACTAAAAAATATTTGTAAATTTGAAAAAAAAACAAAGCTATGAAAAAGAGTATTATTCTTTCAGGCATTTTAATGCTTGCAGTTACGTGTTTTTCCCAAAAGGAAACCGTAAAAAACATTTCTCCTGAAATCTCATCAGTAGTCATTTATACAGAAGGAGCTGAAGTGAGCCATCAATTTGATTTTCAGTTTGTCAAAGGAAGAACATTGCTTGAGGTAAAGGGACTTCCCCCACGACTTGACCCCAGAAGTATCAGAGTAAATGCAGATATGAATATTTCAGTTCTTTCTGTAACTCATTCAATAGATTATCTTGTTCAGGAAGATGAAAAGCCACGCATTCGACAGGTGAGAGATTCTCTCAGGCTGGTTATGTCATCACTTACTCTGCTGGCCAATGAGTTGGATGCACTGACAATTCAGAGAAATCTTTTATTGAAGAATCAGGATATTGGTGGAACAGAAAATGGAACATCTGTAGCTGAACTTCAGAAGGCTGCTGATTTTTTTCAGAGCAGAATATTTGAAATAAATAAAAGAATAAGCAATATTCAGTTGGAAATTGAAGAATTCAACAAGGTTGTTGTTAAGCTTAATTCGGAACTCTCCGAACTCAATGCAGGCATAAACTTTCAGAGATCACTGATTACTGTTTTGCTGGAAACTGAAATTGCAGGCAGGGGAAAAATTGACCTGAGGTATTATGTCGCTGATGCAGGCTGGGCTCCCTTTTATGAAATTAGAGCTGAGGATATTGACCAACCTTTGCAATTGAACTACAGAGCAAAAGTTTTTAATGATACAGATATTGACTGGACAAATGTTCCATTAATGCTGTCAACCGCTGATCCTCAGAAGAGTGTGAATTATCCTTCATTACCTCCCTGGAAACTGAATTATTACTCCGGGTCAGTGTCCATTGCAGACGGTAATCCTTATCAGGTTGCCAATCTTAATGAGAATTATGTGTATCAGCAGCAGGAACAATCACGTTACGCACAAAAAAGAGGAGATGTGACGTTTGTTCCAATTTCAGTATCAGAATTAAGTATAGAGTTGCCACTGGAGCAGAACTACACAATTCCAAGTAATGCAAAACCATATATTGTTGAGGTTGCGGAACATACTTTGCCTGCAACCTACAGGCATATCTGTGTGCCCAAAGTTGACAAAAGTGTCTATCTCATGGCGCAAATTGTTGAATGGGAAGATCTGGATTTGATTCAGGGAGAAGCCAATGTGTATTTTGCCGAAACCTATGTGGGAAAATCTTATATATACACCAGTGAAATCAGCGATACTCTTAATCTTTCTCTTGGACGTGACAAGAAAGTAATTGTCAACCGTACTAAAGTTAAAGATTACACCTCAAAACAATTTATCGGAGGCAAAACAAGAGAAACTTTCAGATATAAATATGAGGTAAAAAACAATAGAAAAGCACCCATTAATATTGAAATTATTGACCAGGTGCCTGTTTCTGAAAACTCAGAGATTGAAGTATTTGTTGAAGAGATTTCAAATGCAGAACATTTTGTGTTGACAGGCTTGCTGCACTGGAGGTTTGAATTGGCTCCTGAACAAAAACAGACATTTGAAATGCAATATTCTGTCAGATATCCAAAAAACAAGCAGGTGCAGACAAAAACATCAAAACAGAGAATGCTTATGTCGCCGTCGTTTTAAGGTGGTTTTTTACTTTACATGTCCTGACTTGTCCTTCTTACAAAGATCAAAAACACATGTGCCTGTAAATAAACTC
>CAZGIW010000067.1:0-21595 GCA_964526285.1 uncultured Bacteroidales bacterium
CTATTTCGTGAACAATTGTTTCATCTGCATTACTATATCCAAGTTTTGAAATTTCAAGCTGCATTCTGTTTTGCTTTTCCTGGTCTTTCATCAGATCAACAACAACCTGTCCCAACCGATCAACAGCTTCAACATCTTTCAGCATCATTGCTGCACCTGAATTCACAAGAGACATTGCGTTTTTCGTCTGATGATCTTCTGCTACATTTGGCGAAGGGACCAGAATCACTGGTTTTTTTACAAGACATAATTCAGAAACGGCAATTGCACCTGCTCTGGACACAATCATATCTGCTGCAGCATATGCAAAATCCATCTTCTCAATAAACTTCAACGCCATAAACTGATTGTCTTCATATTCTTTCACAGCGTTGTCTGCTGTTGTAAAATAATAGTTGCCTGTTTGCCAAACAAGTTGAATATGATGTTCTGCAAAAACAGGAAGGGCATGATGAATAGCTTTGTTGATAGTGAATGCGCCCAAACTACCTCCAATAACAAGAAGTGTAGGTTTTTGCCCGGATAAGTTAAAAAACGACATGGCTTGTGCTCTTTTGGGAGATACATTTTTAATTTCAGCTCTCACGGGATTTCCTGTGATATAGATTTTATCAGCAGGAAAATATTTTTCCATTCCCCCATAGGCAACACAAATTTTAGCTGCTTTTTTAGCAAGTTGTCTGTTTGACAAACCAGGATATGAGTTCTGTTCCTGAAGTAACAAAGGAATTTTCTTTTTAACAGCCACTTTTGATACCGGCCATGAAGCATATCCCCCCACTCCAACAACAACATCAGGTTTAAAGTTTTTCACAATTTTTCTTGCCATCATCAAACTCTTCACAATACGAAATGGAAGCAGCAGGTTTCTTCTGGATAATTTTCTCTGAAAGCCTGATATTGGTAATCCAATAATTTCAAATCCAGCAGCTGGCACCTTTTCCATTTCCATTTTTCCCAAAGCACCCACAAACAGTATCTTTACACCGGGCACAATTTTTTTCAATGCCCGTGCAATGGCTATGGCCGGAAAAACATGACCTCCGGTACCTCCACCTGCGATTATCACTTTATACTGTTTTGTGTTCATTCATTGTTTCCTCCTCATTAGAATAAACTTCTCTGCTGATACTCAGCAAAATTCCAAATGCAAAAAATGTAAACATCATAGATGTTCCTCCCATACTTACCAATGGCAGTGGTTGTCCTGTCATTGGGAATAATCCGGCTGCCACCATAATATGCACAAATGCCTGCAAAACCAGCATCATCGTTATTCCCAAAGCCGATAATCCACTAAATTTGCCAGGAGCTTTCATGGCAATACGAATACCTCTAAACAACAATATCAAATAAAGAAGCATCAGAATCAAGCCACCCAAAAAGCCATACTCTTCAATAAAGAATGCATAAAGTGAATCTGAATATGGATGGGGTAATTTGTATTTTTGTGTACTGTGCCCTGGTAGTTTGCCAAATATTTTTCCGTTTGCAATGGCAATTTTTGCCTGTTCTTCATGGCTGCCTGGTTCAATATCTTCAAATAAGAAAGTGTTGATTCTGCCGGTTAGAGTTTCAATCCTTGTTGAATCAGGTCTTGCAAGCATCAGAACCAGAAATACAACCACAAGTCCTACCAGTGTATACCCTCCAAAACGAGTCAAAATTTTCATTGAAACTCCACCATAATACAACATAAGCAAACACACCAGCAACAACAATCCTGCAGTTGAATTGTCTGCGGGAAAAATCAGTGCAATCACAAGAAATATGGGCATAAACAAAGAAAACGCAGCAGATTTCCATTCTTTGATTTCATCGCCTTTTATTGCAAGAACTCTGGCAATAAACAGGATAATTGCAATTTTTGCCATTTCAGATGTTTGAAACGTGAGTCCAAGTTGTTCAATCCCAACCCATCTTCTGGCCTGATTGATTTCAATACCCCAAAACAAAGTGTAAAACAATAATGGGATAGAAAGCAAATAAAGAACCTGTGCAATTTTGGAGAAATATGTAAACTTCATTAAATGAACCAGATACATAAAGAAAATCCCTGTCAACAACATAATTAAATGTCTAAACATGTAATACCCTGTGTTCCATTCTTTCTGTTTGAACACAAGGATTCCGGATGCACTGTACACAGCAAGCAAAGAAAAAGCACACAGGATGATAATCACCACCCATATAACTTTATCCCCTTTAATATATCCCAAAAGATGTTTCATTCTTAGAGATTTCTTACTGCATGTTTAAACTGGTTTCCTCTATCTTCATAGTTTTCAAATAAGTCAAAGCTTGCACATGAAGGTGAAAGTAGCACAACATCATCGGGAGTTCCCAATCTGTAAGCCATATTCACTGCTTCCCACATGTCAGTTGTTTCAGCAATTTCAGGCACAATACCAGAAAACGCTTTTTTAATCTTGGTGTTATCAGCACCAAGACAAACAATTGCTTTCACTCTCTCCTGTACCAAATCTTTTAAAAATTCATAGTCATTGCCTTTATCCTGACCTCCTGCAATCCAGATTATTTTTTTATTAAAACTCTCAAGTGCATACCAGGTGGAATTCACATTGGTTGCTTTCGAGTCGTTAACAAATTCAATCCCATGCACACGCGCCACACTTTCCAGGCGGTGTTCTGCATTTACAAAATCACCGAGACTTTCCCTCAAAACAATGTTTCTAATATCAAGTAGTCGTCCTGTTATGGCTGCCGCCATGGAATCATACAAATTATGTTTCCCCTGTAATGCCAATTGTTCAATTATCATATCAAATGTATTATGTTGTATTTTTACTTTCATTGTATTATGTTCAATATATGCACAGCTTTTACAATCCAGATTATGAAGGGAAAAAGGGATGTGCAGACCCCCAATCTCATGAGCTGACATATAATCTGTTATTGTCTTATCATCAGCACAGTAAACAAAATAATTGTCAGTTTTCAAGTTCTGTGCAATTCTGAATTTGCTTGCTGTATATAAATCCATTGAATAATCATATCTGTCCAGATGGTCAGGAGTTACATTGAGCAACACCGCAATATGAGGACTGAAATTGAATGAATCATCAAGTTGAAAACTACTTATTTCAAGTACATATATATCAAAATCTTTTGTTGCCACCTGCAAAGCAAAACTCTGTCCCACATTACCTGCAATTCCTGCATTAAATCCGCCTTTTGTAAGAATATGATGAGTCAATAAAGTTGTGGTTGTTTTTCCATTGCTGCCTGTTATTCCAATCAATTGCGCATCAGTATAGGCTGAAGCAAATTCAATTTCAGACACCACAGGAATATTCTGCTGTCGGATGGATTGTATTACTGATACATTATCAGGGATTCCGGGACTTTTGACTACCAAATCAGCACTTAAAATCTCATTTATTGAATGTGTGTTTTCTTCAAATGGAATACTATAATCTTTCAGCAATTTTTTATATTGAGGTTTTATCAAAGAAGAATCAGACAAAAAGACATCATGTCCCATGACACGGGCAAGAACTGCAGCACCAGCTCCACTTTCACCTCCACCTAAAATGACTGTCCTTTTTGCTGACATTGATTTATCTGAGTTTAAGAGTTACAACTGTTAATACTGCAAGCACAATGCTTATAATAATGAAGCGCATCACGATTTTGGCTTCGTGATAGCCTTTTTTCTGATAATGATGATGCAGAGGTGACATCAGAAAAATTCTTTTGCCAGTTCCTGTTTTTCTTTTTGTAATTTTAAACCATGCCACCTGCAACATCACAGAAAGACTTTCAGCAAAAAACACCCCGCAAAGGACAGGAATCAACATTTCCTTTCGGATGATAATGGCAAACACAGCAATGATACCCCCAAGGGACAAACTACCTGTATCACCCATAAACACCTGCGCCGGAAAGCTGTTATACCACATGAATCCGATGCATGCACCAACAAAGGCACTGATAAAAATTGCAAGCTCACCTGTATTTGGTATATACATTATATTAAGGTAGTCTGCAAAAACATAGTTGCCTGAAATCCATGCCAGCAAACCAAGGGTTCCTCCTGCAATGGCAGATGTGCTTGTTGCCAGCCCGTCCAGTCCGTCTGTAAGATTAACACTGTTGGATACTGCTGTAACAATAAAAATTACAACAATAACAAACAGAACCCATACATACTTTGAAGCGCCCGGAATCCAGGATATTAATTGAGAATAATCAAATTCGTTGTTTTTAAAAAAGGGAATTGTTGTTTTTGTTGATTTTGATTCTTCTTTAAACTGAAACCTCAACTCCTGCTGTCCCTCTCCTGATTCAGTCACTACAGCAGTTCCTGTGGTTGCCTTTTCCTTGATGACCACGCCTTCATTCATAACCAATGTTAAACCAACAATAAGTCCCAATCCAATTTGTCCCACAATTTTAAAACGACCATGCAATCCCTTTTTATCCTTTTTAAATACCTTAATATAATCATCGAGAAAGCCAATTAATCCAAGCCAAATTGTTGAAATAAGCATGAGAATCACATACACATTGTCTAATTTTGCAAACAACAGAGTAGGGATTATGATTCCTGCAAGAATAATGAATCCACCCATGGTAGGTGTTCCTTTCTTGGACAATTGTCCTTCAAGGCCCAGATCACGGATATCTTCACCCACTTGTTTCCTTTTGAGAAAACTAATAATTCTTCTTCCAAAAACCATAGTAATCAGCAATGAAGTCAATGCAGCCATAGCTGATCTGAAAGAAATATACTGAAATACTCCTGTTCCCGGAATATCGTATACTTTGTCAAAATAATCAAACAGATAATACAACATGAGTTACATATTTAAAAATTCATAAAGTAATTTTCCGTCATCAAACTGGTGTTTCACCCCATTCACCTCCTGATATGTTTCATGGCCTTTGCCTGCCACAAGAATAATATCAGCCTGCACAGCCATCATACATGCTGTTTTAATTGCCTCGTACCTATCCTGAATAACAAGAGTGTGTGACATTTGGAAAGCATCAAGTCCTTTCTTCATATCATTGATAATATCCTGAGGATTTTCAAACCTGGGATTATCAGATGTGAGAATCAACTTATTGGCATAGCGTGCAGCAATGGAAGCCATGAGAGGTCTTTTTGTTTTGTCACGGTTTCCACCAGCACCCACAACCACAAACAATGTTTCATTTCTGGTGCGTAGCTCCTCAATTGATTTGAGCACATTATCCAGAGCATCAGGTGTGTGTGCATAATCAAGAACTGCATAAATCCCTCTGGTGTTTTCAATCAGATGGAATCTTCCGTCCACATGTTTCAGATTACTCATTGCTGCAAGCACTTCCTGGTCTTCAAATCCTGATTTTACAGCCACCCCAAACACAGCCAGCAAATTGTAAGCATTAAAACGTCCTCTGAGTTGAAAATGAACTTCATTGCGACCAATTTTCATTTGAAGTCCTTCCATTGAATTTTCTATAACAACTCCCTTAAAGTCTGCGGGTTTACGAAGTGAATAATACAATTTTTCGGCCTTGGTATTCTGCAACATTATTGTTCCATTGGGATCATCAGCATTTGAAATTGCAAAAGCTTCTTCATTGAGAAGGTCAAAAAACTTTTTCTTTGCGCTTAAGTATGATTTAAAATCCTTATGATAATCCAGATGATCATGTGTCAGGTTGGTAAAAACACCTCCTGCAAACCTGATTCCTGCAACACGGTTCTGAGCTAAAGCATGCGAACTCACCTCCATAAAACAATGCGTACAGTTCTCAAACACCATTTGCGCCATCAACCTATTCAGATTTAATGGATCCGGAGTTGTGTGTGTTGCCTCAATTTCTTCATTATGAATACAATTTTTGATGGTTGACAACAAACCTGCCCTGTATCCCATGTGTTGAAACAATTTGAATAATTGTGTGGCTATTGTGGTTTTTCCATTGGTTCCGGTGACACCAATCACTTGTAAGTGATGTGAAGGATAATTATAGAATGCTGATGAGATATATCCTGATGCACTTGAAGTATCTGAAGTTAGCACATATGTCACATTGTCGCCGCATTGCTGTGGCAATTCGTTACACACCACAGCAACACATCCCTTTTCTACAGAATTTGAAATAAAATCATGACCATCAGAGACTGTTCCTTTTACGGCTATGAACAAAGAACCTGTTCTTACTTCACGTGAATCAATGGCAATATGCTCAATTTGCACAGACGAATCACCAATTATTTGGTTAACAGAAATATCTTTTATAATATCAATTAGTTTTTTCATCTATTTCAAAGTGAGAGTTATTATTTGACCATCAGTAATTTGTTTTCCATGAGCCACAGACTGTCTCACAACCTTTCCAGAACCAAAGGCTTTCACTTTGCAACCCAATTGTTCCAGTAGATATACAGCATCACGAAGTGTCATTCCCACCACATCAGGCATCATATCTGCTTCTATGGAAAAAGCATGAAAAACAGGAATTGTATCATTCACTCTATTCACCCACTGTGATTGAGGGATATTCACCGATTTCAATTCCTGTGGCATGAGTTTGAAATACATTTTCAATGCCTCAGAGTTCACAACCTTTGTGCGAGGAACCGCTGCAAGGCCAACCACAGGTCTTGCTGACACAGGATCATGAATATCAAGTTCTGTTGCATAAACCACCTCTGCGATTTCTCTAAATACCGGAGCAGCAACCTGACCTCCATGGAAAAAACCGGATGAAGGTTTGTTAATCAATACGATGCATGAATATTTTGGACTTTCAGCAGGGAAATATCCCACAAATGAGGCATTGTATTCTCTTGTATAGGATTTAATTTTATCATCATAAATACGGGCAGTGCCTGTTTTGCCTGCAATTTTGCATGGAGAATCTTTCAGCCTTCTTGCAGTACCTGTTTCAACAACACCCTCCATTAATTGCATCAAAATATCACAAGTTTCCTTGCTGCAAATTCGTTCATGTAAAACTACAGGCTGAAAGCTTTTTATGGTTTTTCCTGATGAAGAAAAAGACCTGACAAACATGGGACGCATAAGTTTTCCTCCGTTGACTACTGCATTGTAATATGCAAGAAGCTGAAGTGGAGTAATGCTAATTCCATAGCCATAAGAAATGGTAGGCAATGATGTTTTATACCAATCTCTTGTGCCCGGATAAGCAAACTGAGCCGGTTGTTCACCATGAATGTCAATCCCCATAATTTCATTTAGCTTCATCGAAATCAGCCGGTCAATAAATTTTGTTGGCTGAGAAGCATATCTCTTTTTCATCAACATGACAGTTCCAACATTTGATGATTTTTCAAACACCTGTGCTGCAGTAATATCACCAAGGGGATACTCATCTGTTACCCAACCTGTATCAAGTTTTAACCTTCCATCTCCAGTTGGCACAATTTCATTAAGATCAATATTCTTGTCTTCGAGCATGGCCATCATAGAAAACAGTTTGAATGTTGAGCCTGGTTCATACCTTGTTCCAACTGCATGATTATATCTTTCTGCATAGTTCCCGTTTTTGTCTTTCTGCAGATTTGCAATCGCTCTGATTTCTCCTGTTTCAACTTCCATGAGCACAGCACAACCCCACTGAGCATCATGTTTAATAAGGTGTTCGTGAAGAGCAGTTTCTGTTACATCCTGAACATACATATCAATTGTTGTAACAATATCAATCCCTTCTGTTGGTTCAACCAAAAATTTATCATCAAGAGGTACATATTTATTGTTTGGCAACCTCTGTTTCAAACGTTTTCCATCTTTGCCAGCCAGCTGAACATCATAAGCTCCTTCGAGACCTACCTTATAATCTTCTCTGGAAAAACCAATGGTTCGGTCGGCCAGTATACCAAATGGTTTGAATCGTTTGTCCTTTTTAACTTCAATAATACCACCCCTGTATCTTCCAAGATTAAACAGAGGAAATGTTCTCACCAATTTCAGTTCATTATAATCAATATTCCTGAGAACCAGGCCATATGTATGATTATCACGCCTGTAACCCATTAAAAGATCTCTGAACTCCTGTGTGGTTTTTACATCAAAATGATTTGAAAGACAAATAATCAAACTATCAATATTTGAATTGAAGTCTGTGTCAGTAATATTGCTTTTTGAAAAATCCACAAAAATATCAAACTTGGGCAAAGATGTACTAATGAGTTCCATATCTTTGGAATAGATGTTTCCCCTTTCAGCCGGAATAACCGATTCATAGACAAACATTTCCTGTGCTTTTGCCCTCAATTCCTCTCCATCCCTGTATTGAATGAGCAATATCTTGACAATGACAACCAAAGCAAGCAGAAAGAACACATAATATACAATGTGTGCTCTACCAATTCTGTTTACATCTTTTCTTGGATTTGCCATGTTTTATTCTCTGGATTTTCTTTTTAAAATAATTTTTTCGGGTGGCTCAAGTGGTCTTTTCATCCCTTCATCAGCCAGTATTTTCAAGACATTGGAAGCCTGGGTAAACTGATTGAGCTCAGCCAACACAGTGACATATTCGAATTTTAATTCTTTTATTTCCTCACGGGTTTTCTCAATATTGAGCAATGTTTTGTCACTAAAATAGTTTATAGCGATGTAAACAAATGCTATAAAAGCCACATAAAAGAAAAATGGAGCCTGCCTGAGCGATTTATCCTGAGTGAGAAAACTCCCGTCAAGCAATTTCTTCACATTTCCTGAGAACAATTTGGGCATCTGCATTTTGGGCAAAAAAGATGGCATCTTAAAGGATTTTCGTTCCCTTTTGGGTTCCTTCAGTTTATTCACAGGCTTTATGTTCTTTTTTCTGTTCATCTTTTGCTATATTTTTTCTGCTACTCTTAGTTTGGCACTTCTTGCACGTGAATTATTATTAATTTCTTCTTGTGAAGCCACAATGGGTTTCCTGGTAACTATCCGAAAATACTCTTTTCTGTTACCATAAAAATCCTTTTCAATATGGCCGTCAGTTCTTCCACTTCTGAAGAAATTTTTAACTATGCGATCTTCAATAGAATGATATGAAATCACCACTATGCGACCACCCGGTTTGAGCACTGCATATGCTTGCTCCAGAAGTTGTTCAAGTGCACCCATTTCATCATTGACCTCAATACGCAATGCCTGAAACACCCTTGAATATACACCAAACCGTTTGTCAGGGCGAACAAACCGATCAATCACATTCAATAAATCACCAGCTACCTCAAAAAACTTATTATTTCTGTATTTCACTATATCTGTTGCGAGTTTTCGTGAAAATGGAAGTTCTGCGTATTTAAAAAACAATTGGGCCAGTGTCCCTTCATCCCATGTGTTAAGGATATCTGCTGCCATAAGAGAAGAAGAAGTATCCATTCTCATATCAAGAGCCTCATGAGGATGCATATATGAGAAGCCCTTAGATGGTTCATCAATCTGATGAGAACTGACTCCGAGATCGGCAAACACTCCATCAACCGGAATATGCTTGTAAAACCCAAGATAATTTGCCATAAACCTAAAGTTTTTATTAATAAAAACCAGGCGTGGGTCATCAATCACATTGGAGATTGCATCAGTATCCTGATCAAAAGCGATGAGTTTGCCATTGTCAAGTTTTTCAAGTATGAGTTTTGAGTGACCACCACCACCGTAGGTTGCATCCACATAAGTGCCCCCCTGAACAATGTTCAGATGTTGAATTGATTCAAATGGCATTACGGGCAAGTGGTACATTATTTGTCTTCGGGTTTTTGGTCACCCATGACATCTTCGGCTAAATCGCCAAAATTGGCTGATTTTTCAGAAAGCGAAGTTTCATAAAGAGTTTTGTCCCATATCTCAATCCTGTTGATTGATGAAGCAAGCACCACTTCTTTATCAATTCCTGCCCACTGAATTAAATCACGTGGAATCAGCAACCTTCCGGCATCATCAAGCTCAACAATCTTCACTCCCGCCATAAAAAGACGAATAAAGTCATTGTTCTTTCTCACAAACCTGTTGAGTTTGTTAACACCCTGCATCTCAATCTGCCACTGAGGCATGGGATACAGTTCAAGACACCTTTCAAAAATACTGCGCTTCAAAACAAAACCCTCTGTCACAACAGATACCAATTGCTTCTTCAAAGCAGAAGGGAACAAGACCCTGCCTTTGATATCTACTTTCTGTTCATGAACTCCAAAAAGATGCAACATGAGTTGTTTTTTTTCAAGGTGTAAATGTAGAACAAAATTACCACTTTTTACCACTTTTTACCACACTGTTAATAACTTTTTTTTATCAAGCCTGTATATGTCTGATTTTCTGAATGTTGCAAAACACAAAATAAAAATGAAATTTATTAACCGACTAACATATGGACATAAAACCAATGTGTTTGGATATCAATCGTTCGCAAAAAATAAAAAAAATTGAAAACCATTTGATTTCATAAATCAAATGCATAGTTCTCTGAAATAATCAAAATGATTATGCACAGGAGCCTCAATCTTCGAAACCAACAGAAGATTGATAATTGAGAATTTAATTATTAAGTTTAGCTTCCTCTTAAAACGGTGATGGCGGTGCCACACTGCGATGTATTGAGCAATGCAAGCATTGTCACATCGTGATAAATTAACTCCGTCGAAACACAGAGCGCCTTTTTTGTGTTTGGCTTTGTTCCTGAGGTGTCTCTTCGCTCCACCTCAGGCTGAACTCCCGAATTTGTTATGATAAAACTTAATTAATTAGACCACTTGCCAAATTCGAGGATTCCCGAAATATAAATATTTCGAGGACATGAAATCCAGCTAAGTCATTAGTTCGCAAAACTCCTAATGACTAATCTGGCTTAATAAACTCAGGCTTTCAGCCTGACAACGATGCGAAACCCAAAAACACTTCAACATTCATCATTCGTTATTCAGGATTCGATATTCAAAGTGTTTCTATAGCTTTTTGTATTTTAATATTTTTGATTTAATTTCTGTGCTTGACCCCTACCCCTAAAGGGTTTTTGTCAGCCCAATCAAAAATAAAAAAACCAAAAATCGCAACTCAATTTTACTTTTATGCCATACACCGATTGACCACATTTGTTAAGCTGCTCTGGTTGTTGAGCTTGTCGAAACACAGAGCGCCTTTTTTGTGTTGTGCTTTGTTCCTGAGGTGTCTCTTCGCTCCACCTCAGGCTGAAGTAAATTCAGGCTTTTAGCCTGATATTTTTTTTTCTAATGTGTTAAAATTTATCACTATCTTTACCCCATGAATCAGAATTCATTCTCAACTTCTGTATCAACACCAAACTTCACCAACTGGGCTGACTATACCAACAACACAACACTTTCGATCACAAACCGCGGATACACAACCCATGAACACATGCCGCAGTATGGACTCATAAATATGAACGGCCGTCTCTACGACCCCACCCTTTCACGCATGCTCAATGCAGACCCTTTTATTGCAGATGCCACCTCCGCCCAAGATTTCAACCGCTACAGCTACGTGCGCAACAACCCGCTGAAATATACGGATCCCAGTGGGTATAGAATTGGAAAACCGAGATATGGGCACAGAAAATATGTGAAAAGAGGAACACAAGATGTATTAATTGATATTCCAAATGATTTTTTTGATTTTGGAGATTATTGGGGAAATCTTTGGGGTAATAATGCCGACGGTGATGACGGTTTTGGTGGTGGTTTTGGTGGTGGATGTGCTGGCTCTGGGGGTGGCAAAGGTGGTGGATATTCTGGCGGAGGTGGTGGAGGTATTGGATTTAGTTTGCCGGAATTTAATATTCCAATCCCAAGATTTGTAATTAGATTTCCTGATATGGTAAAGTTTAGAAGGAAGATCAAGGGCAATGCGGATGTTTTACCTTACGAGTGGGGTATTAAAAAAGTTTCATTCCCATTGAATTTTGGTTGGGATTATATTGTAACTGATTTACCAAATCTAACAAATCCAGTCTTCAATTACAATAATACAAATTGGTTTAGAATGAAAACAAGGTGGCCAACAAATCCAGGCATTGCTGTCACGGGTACAGTTGATGGTGTGCCTGCTAGTGCTTTTAATAGAATTCGTCCTGATGGAACTGCTGTTGATGCCATGGGGAGGCCTGTAATAGGGTTTAATGCAACATACAGCAATGGTGCAAGTATTTCACTAAATTTTCCGGCCGGAACAGTTTACAACATAACTATTTCAACAAGGACAAGAAGACAAATCAATATACCTTTTTATTATTTGGACTTAGGGTTTGGTTTTTGGAATTTAATATTTTGATATTGAATATCATGTGTAATTTTTTTAGATTTAGTTTTCTTCTCTCTTTTTTACTATTTTCTTACAATAATACATCCAGCAGTAATAAAGATGAAATTGAGCAATACATCAAAAACAACTCCTTTGTCATGGATAATAGTGAAGCTCTTTTGGACTTTAATTATCGTTTGTTTGTTTTTGGCGAAACTCATGGTTGGCCTGTAAATTATGAAATTGTTTTATTTCATTTGAAACTATTGCATGAAAATGCAAATGTACGTACTGTTTTTATTGAATTACCCTGTTTTGTTGGTGTATATTACAACTATCTACTTGAAAATCCGCAAGTCGATCTTGATTCTTTTGCCAGCCAGACATCTGATTATTATATGCTTAGAAAAGACTCAAGAGATATTTTTCAGCAATTCAGAGATTTTTATCAAACTCTGCCACACGAACAAAAATTCAAGTTTTTAGGCGTTAATTACATGCATAAATTTCAAATACCTCACATGTTTCAAGCCCTTGAAATGTTATTGCCCTCAAATCACGCACCTAAAGAATTAGAAAATGATATTGCAATCATTCGTAAAATAAATAAAACACCCACAAGTATTGATAATTATTTTAAAATTCTTGATTTTCTTTTTCAGAGCTTTAATGTAAATCAGAATGTATATTATGATTATCTTGGTAATCATTTCGAAGATTTCGAAAATCTCTTATTGAATGGGATCGAATCCCCAAATCTTTGGAATGTAAAATATAGTCAATATTGCGATTATGATGAAAAAGTCATTGATAAAAGAGAAGAATTTTTATATAACAATATCTCAAGGTCAATAAAAAATAAAAAAGATGAAGGGTTCATTGCTCTATTAGGCAATTTCCACACTTATCTAACAGCACATGAATATTGGTGTGGTTTTCTAAGTAAGAAAAAGTCTTTTGAAAGTGTTGTTGCAAAGTTGAATACAAGAAAATCTTCAACTTTACAAAGCCAAGTTTGCATTTATAGAGTATATTATTTTTTCAATTATATAGCTTATTTAAAAAGTGAACGATTAATACATAGAACTATAAGAAATACATTGTCAAAAGGTTTTTTATACACAATAAAGCTGAATGAAAAAAACAGTCCTTTTGCTGATGTTGCAGAAAAACAATATCAGTATGTAATTGCTGTTTGGAAAGATATGTAGAAAACCAAAATCAACATAAAATAAAAAAAATTTGTTTTTTAAAAAAACCACTAAATGTATAATAAAGTATTTCGCTACAGCTACGTGCGCAACAACCCACTGAAATATACGGATCCCAGTGGGTATAGAATTTGGCCATTTGGCAGGCGAAGAAAGAATGTACCAATGTTTCAGCCATCATCATATGAATCATCACGTGCCACATACACAGGGATTGATGATACTGAAACACCATCAAACAATGCAGATGATGGCAGCAATTGGATTTACCCATATCGGGATAGCTCACCGGGAGGATATCTTTCTGGTCTTGTTCCTGGTGGTGGTGGAGCCGGGAGTGTTACGCCGTTTAATAGCAAAAGCAAACTATTTGAAACTAATTTTTTTGAACCAACAGTTTTACCCTTGTTGAAAACTTATCACAAATCATATCTTGATTTCAGGCAACGATATCATAATCAACATATTGATTATTTTAACAACCTAAATTCAAATCAAATATGTGAGTATTTGTATACCAATTCTTATCTTGAACCCGATATTGAAATTTCTGAAGAAACAGGGATATTTCAGATAGCAGAAATAAATTATATTAATGTTACATCTCAAAATGGATATGTTGAGTTAGGAAATTTTGTGTTTGATGAGAACACCGAACATGAGTATTACCCATATTTCAGCTATAGTGCCACAAACCCATATAGTAGATTTTGGTATGAAAATATTGTTATTATTTCCCACGATGGTTACTATGAAATATTCATTCAATGGTGGGTGCCTTTTTCTCTTTAAAATTACATTAATTAAAAAAATGATTTATGAGAGTATTAATATTCATTTCTCAAATACTATTCTGTTCCATAATAATTTCTGGACAACAAATTACTCCAAAAACTATTATATATAATTCTACTCCTGAAAATAATTTATTGGATAAAATATTCTATGATATTGGAACAAATAAGAAAATTCGAAAACTATTTAATGATGCAATTCCTGAAAAAAATCCAAATATCAAAATAATTCAAATAGACATATCCAATATTGTATTTGAAGATAGTTTATATAATGAAAGAAGGAGATTAGTAAAGATCGATGATGAATATAGTATTTTTTTTATCCATTTTCAAGATAGATCCGTTTACACAATTTACAAATCATTGAAAATTTTATTCTTTAGATTTAAGGGTTATGACGAACTTCACTGCGGATTTTATTACATTGACTTTGATAATTCAAAATTGATTTTGTTTAAATATTTAAAAGACAAAAAAGGCAACTGGAAACTTGTTAAAACCAAAATAATGGATTAATAAAATTTGTATTTTCGTTGCATGTTTGTTCTTAGTTATAAAAACATTTTCGCTCAAAGCAACCCGATGAAATATGGAAAATGAAGCCATTTAAGTATATCCCATGAACGATGAAACGATGCATTACGGAGCTGAGGCCTTTAGTTTTCAAACTGCTGAAAGCTTAAGAAAAACCGAAACATATCCGGAGAAAAAGCTGTGGGAAGCACTAAAAAACAAAAAACTGGATGGATTAAAATTCAGAAGACAACATCCAATAAACCGTTTTGTTGTTGATTTTTACTGCCACAAAAACAAACTTGTTATTGAATTGGACGGGAGTATTCACGAAAATGAAGAAGTTAAAGCAAGAGATATTGAGAGAGAAAATGAACTCAAAAGCTATGGATTGAATATTATTCGTTTTGATAATTCGGAAGTAATTTCTAACTTTGTTGGTGTTTTAAATAAAATTAGAGAAATTGTCAAAGAACTTGAGCCTAAATAGTGTTGCTTATGGATCCAAAAGCATTACTCTTTGTCAGAAAGACACAACGTTTTTTTGGGTAAACTTTATGCCGTATTGTGAGCTTGTCGATTCCACCGAAACAAAACCAGAAAAATATTTTTACGCTAGACATTCCCTTTCATACTATGCCTTTATTTTCTTTGCCTCTAATCCTGAAGGATGGAAAATAAAGGCAAAAGATTTGTTTAACTCACAAATAAACTGCTTCTTTTCCCTTCCTTTAGGAATGAGGCAAAGGAAAAGAAGCAGCCGCCTCTACGATCCCACCCTTGCACGCATGCTCAATGCCGATCCGTTTATCGCAGATGCCACCTCCGCACAAGATTTTAACCGCTACAGCTACGTGCGCAACAACCCGCTGAAATATACGGATCCGAGTGGGTATATGGTTTCAGGGGGCATGGGATATTATGACAGAAAAATTTCTGCACAAACAAGATGGATTTCTGAGGGCAGAGAATGGTGGAATAAAACACTCGATTTTGGCTATCACAGAGGAGATTATGCCCTAGGAGGCGGTGGTTTTGGTGGTACAAATGCGTTTTTTTATGGCGGCAGTAACCTCATGTTAGGCATTGGGTCCGTTGAAGACGGTTTTTTAGGTGATGGTTTTGTTTCAAATCCAGTCATTGATTATTACTCAACAGGAGGCGAAAACATCATAAAACACAATGGACAATGGGGTGTTTGGAAAACATTTGCGTGGAGAGAAGGTAGCACAATTCCAATTATAGATTCAAATGGATTTTGGAAAGGGATTAATCTATTTACATTCTGTTATGCTCATGTTTTTTACAAATACAATCATTCTTCAAAAAGTTGCTCCAATACTTCAGCTGAGTCAATATTTGGTCTTGGGTTATCTCTTTCCTCTGAAATCATCTATTCAAATCATACAGGAAGATGGCTTGCAACAAATGGGAAATTTTATTCTACCAATTATTACGGTAACCAATACACCAGTTTGCAAAAATATGCCAGAAGATACTCAAACTCTTTAAAATGGATTGGGAGATTTGTTGGGCTATTAAATGCCAGACATATTTGGGAACAAAGAGAAAATGGACAAATTGATGATTATCAATTTTGGATAGAGCAGGGTTCAAATGCGTTTGTTACATTTGGAGGAATTAATGGTGCAGCCTGGGGTATTGGATGGGAAATTGGCAGATGGATTACAAACACAAATGGCTATCAGCAGTTTAAATATAATCTTTGGAACTAACACATTCTGTTTATGATTAACGTATTATATTATTATTATTATTTGTTTTATACAAAAATAATACCCGATAGTCAACCTCATTCTACCGTTATTTTTACATTAGGTTTTTCATTGGGGTTAATATTAGTTGGGATAATTAATCTGTTAATCAGTATTACAATTGGAAAAAGCTTGAATAAATGGGAAATGATAATAATTGATCTTTTTATGATGTTTGTTTTATATCTTATTTATTATCGCACAGGAAAAGGTAAAAAAATTGTAACAATACATAAACCTAAAATACTCAACAGTAATGTGCTATCAATTATAATGACTGCAGTTTTTTTCCTGACAGCAATGTTCGGATTATTTTTTGTACCAACTCTTGTGCGTGATATTTTGAACAATTGACAGGGAGTTTCTAAGCTGCTCTGATTGTTGAGCAATGCAAGCATTGTCACATTGTGATAAATTAACTCCGTCGAAACAAACACCATCGAAATGCTCTTGAAATCACCGCACAACATTCAACACTTATTGCCCAAACGGATTATCGGGTTCGTTGTCATGAATCCCGCTTTGAATTTTTTTCATGATGATTTCAGCATCTTTCAGCTCCAGAAAATCACTATCTTTTTCTTTTTGAAACACTTTTTTGCTTTTTTCTTTTCCGCTTTTGTAGGTAACAACCTTTATAGGTTGTTGGTTTTCATCATAAAACAGCCAGTCGCCCTCGCGCAGTGAATTGACATAACTGCCTGCAACAAGTTTTTTACCATCAAAATTATAAAACACAAAAGCTCCTTCCCATTTATCATTGATAATCCCACCGTCAATATGAATTTTTCCGTTTTGATAGTATCTTTTCCAGGCACCATGAGGTTTTCCATATTCAAAGTTCATTTCTTCAAGAATTTCACCAGTTTGAAGGTAAGTAACACACAATCCGTGTTTTTTACCTTTCACATAATAATCCACTGAAATGACATTATTGTAGCCATCATAAAACAGCCATTTTCCGTCTTTCTCTTTATTGAGATAACTTCCCTCAGCATGCTTGTTGCCGTTGCCAAAATAAGATACGGTGTGACAAACGGTTCCATTCTTTTCATAATTTGCTATTGTTTGCAAATTTCCTGTGTTATAATAGTATTTGAATTCACCTATGGGAACACCATGCTCAAACTGCCCTTCATACCTTATGACCTGAGATTTTTCATGATATTTTACCCATTTGCCGTGACGTTTGCCGTCTTCGTCAAATTGATTGATTTCCTGTGAAAAAAGCGGTATTTGAAACAATAAAATCACACAAATTGAAAGCAAGTATTTCATGGCAAATACAATTTATTTTGAAACGCAAAATTACACAAAATGTTTTGCAAACTGAAAAAGTGAACTAAACTGGAAATCGGCCAGTTTCAGAGTTTCCAGGTCAGTTTGAATATCTTCACTTATAAGGACATTCTTCAGCCCACAATTTTTCCCAAACATCATGTCTGAAAGAGTATCACCCACCATCACTGAAGTTTTCTCATCAATGAGAGAAAACTTCTCTTTTGCCTGAACAAACATCCCTGTTTTGGGTTTGCGACACGTACAATTATCATCTGCTCTATGAGGACAAAAGAATACTTTGTCAATTCTTCCGCCGTGTTTATTAATTTCTTTAAGCATATATAAGTGTACATTATTCAGCTGTTCTTCTGTCATCAGTCCCCTGCCAACACCCTGTTGATTTGTCACAATAAAAATAAACCTGAAATGTTCAGAACAAAGTTTGATTGCCTCCAGCACTCCCGGCAAAAAAACAAACTCAGAGGGCATGGTAACATATGCATTGACGATACGTTTATTGATAACTCCGTCACGGTCGAGAAAAAGGGCGCTGTATCTGAAATCCCTGTTTTTCATTCAATTAGTGAAATTTTTTATAATCAGAGGGGGTTTTGCCAGTGATTTTTTTAAAAGATGAAATCAATGAAGAACGGGAGTTAAACCCTGCCATATCACCAATTGCCTCAAGAGTGTAATTATTAAACTTTTCATCTTCCAACATAGAAATAACATGTTGCACTCTATATTCATTAACAAACTGATAGAAGTTTTTTCCAAGTTTTTCATTAATCACCTGTGATATGTACTTTTTATTGGTATGAATCCTTTCGGCCAAATGATCAACGACAAGATGGGGGTTGCAAAAAAGCTTCTCTTTTTCCATCAGTTCAACGATGCTTTGCAATATCATTTCCTTCTGTTCATTGGCAAGTGACGACCTGCCATATTTGAGTGATTTGTCATCTTCAACGGCTTCAGGGGCAACATCATTCAACAGATTTGTTTCAATTATTGTATCTGGAGCATCGTCATCTCCCTTGTTGAGAATTTTGATTTTTCCAACATATATATCAGCCTGCTTTGTTCCAAAGTATCCAAGAAAGACAACAAAAAGAGTCATAAGCACCCAATAAGTCAGCTTATAATATGCATCAAAAATATGCGTAAAATATACTGCTGCGTCAAAGGTTGTAAAAAGGATATAAATGATAATAAACAGCCAAAGCCAGTTGAGAGAAATATTCTCTTTATATGAAAAAAACTGGTCGAGATTCTTTTTATGTTTGTTGAGAAGAATTATCATTCCTATAATATAAGTAATCACCTGAATGTAGTATATTGACACGGCAACAGGCACCCGAAGCTTGAATAGTAATTCTGTCTGAGACTGAAACTCCTGATTTCTGCTCATGAAAGACAATATCAACAAAAACAGGAAAAGAATAAACGATGGCAGATAGTGCAGAATATGTTTGGGTTTGAAAGAAAAGCTTTCGTTTGTCAATGACTGAACATAAAGATAATAGAAGGGATTGAAGGCAAGGAAAATTGGAAGCACAAGCAATGCATTGATTGTAATCAAAAACTCAATATCAAGCAGGATAATTTTATTAAGAAGATAATAAAAAGACAGGATAATCATATACACCCCAAGAATTCTGTTGGGTTTGCTGTAGGCATTCTTATATGTGAGCAACTGCAGGGCAAAAACCAGAGGCAAGAAAATCAGAAAAACATTGATATATTCTGAAAACGGGGTCATGATTTTTGAAATAATTTTCAAAGTTACAAAATTTTTAAGGAATTTTGCTGTAAATTTTTTATTGATTATCTCCGAAGAACCATGAGTTATATTGTCACAAGTGCGGGAAACAACTGCACACTCATTTACAAACAAATCAACAGTCCTGTTGCCCATATTGCCATTTTCAATGAATGTGGCACAAGACACGAAAAGAATTTTCCTGAAGGCATTGCTCATTTTCTTGAGCACATGATTTTTAAAGGAACCACAAAAAGAAAAACCTATCATATTTTGGCAGGGCTAGAAAATAACGGTTGCGATGTGAATGCCTTTACATCAAAAGAAGAAATGGTTCTTCATGCATCTTTTCTTGAAGAATCGGGCACAAAAATCATCAATCTGCTTGGTGAAATCATGTTTGAGTCAGCATTTCCCGAACAGGAAATTGAAAAAGAAAGGAATGTGATTCTTGACGAAATTGCATCACTCAAAGATAGTCCTGCCGATTTATTGTTTGAGCATTATGAAAAACTTTTCTTCGGAAGACACCCACTACACCGTGAAATTTTGGGAAACAAAAACAGTTTGAAAAAAATTAACCGTGACATTGTGCTTGACTTCTATAACAATGTTTTTCTCAAATCACGTAAAGTTATTGTGTATTATGGGCGCAAGTCGCACAACAAAGTAACGAAGATCATTGACAATGCTATTGGCAAATATCTTGAGCCACTTGCTGAAAAACAGATTGTCCCTGCCTATTCACCTGCAAAAACCTTTGAGTTTGACCGTGCCGAAAAGATAAACACACATCAAACCCATGTGCTCATGGGAGCTCCGGCATATGATGTGAGAAACGAGAAAAAAAATGCTCTGGGATTGCTCATTAATATTCTGGGAGGACAGGCTTTCAATTCAAGACTCAACCTTCTGGTGAGGGAAAAACTGGGACTCTCCTACTCCATTGATGCTTTCTACAACATTTATGCAGACAACGGCTATTATTCTGTTTATTTTTCAACAGAAAACGGCAATGCTGAAAGAATTATTCATCATATCAAAAAAGAGCTAAAACGTTTGAGAGAACAGAAGGTAGGGTCTCTACAGCTTCACATTGCAAAAAAACAGCTTATTGGACAAACAGCAATATTTCTTGACTCACCTGGAAGCGATATGTTGTCGGCTGGCAAAGTATTCCTCTACACAGGAAAGATTCCCGGATTTGAAGAAATACGCAAAAGCATGGAGGAAATCACTGCTGAACACCTGCTGGAGGTGGCCAACGAAATATTTATCCCTGACAATATTAGTACCTTGCTTTATGAACCCAAATAAAGAGGAATTACTCAGCCAATACATTGAAGATAAAACTTCTGAAGAATCTGATGTGTTGAAACATATCACCCGCGAAACGTATGTTCACCAGGTATATCCCCGTATGATTTCAGGCAAGGTGCAGGGTAAGTTTTTGGAGATGATTAGCCGGATGATTAGCCCTGATCGTATTCTTGAAATCGGCACATTTACAGCTTATGCAACAGTGTGTTTGGCACAGGGACTGACAGAAAACGGAATTATTACAACAATTGAAATCAATCCGGAGTTGGAAGACACCATTGTTTCACACCTGGAAAAGGCGGGCATATTGCATAAAACACGTCTGATTATTGGCAATGCTGTTGAAGAAATTCCAAGGCTCAACGATACATTCGATCTGGTGTTTATAGATGCCGACAAGGAACAATATGTGGATTATTTCAAGGCTGTGTTGCCTCTGGTGAAACAAGGCGGATTTATTGTAGCCGACAATGTGCTGTGGGGCGGAAAAGTAGTGGAGCCTCAAACAGTACTTGACAAGGAAACGGCGGGCATAATGGCTTTCAATGATTATGTTGTTGATTGTGATGAAGTTGAGGTGGTGATGCTTCCGCTGAGAGATGGGGTGACGGTGATGAGGAAATATGAACAATTGAACAATAGAACAATAGAACAATTGAACAATAGAACAATAGAACAATTGAACAATAGAACAATAGAA
>CAZGIW010000068.1:0-21555 GCA_964526285.1 uncultured Bacteroidales bacterium
ATTCTGCAAAAGCCATGACACAATTTCAAATTATGAAAGACTGAAAGCAAGCTTTCGTTCTTATAATTTGAAACTGTGTAGAAGCAAATATGAATGCTCATATTTGCTTTGCCAAACATGGCTTTTGCAAAAAGAATATTTTGCAATCACTAATAAAACTCATTATTTGTGTTTGTACAAATTCTTAACAATACAAAAGGCTATGTTTGTTTTAAATCTGCTGAAAAGAAAACTTGTTTTCTGAAGCAGATGATTCAAAATAACACAGAATCAACAACGTTGATTTTGATGCAAGCCATCGGCTTCCCTATGGGAAAGCATAAGTCTTTTGTATTGCTTAGCATAATATTTTCGTGGAAATTCGACTATTAGTGGCTAAAAAAACTCCGAAAACTTTATTAGTGGTGAGCAGTTGCTAATTTTCTATACCTCTCTCACAAGCATTGATTCGGCCAGCAATTTCAATTTCTGCACAATTTCAGGATTGCCTCCGCATTTTTCAAGTTGCCTGATTGATTCTCTGTGATATCTGTGCATTAAATCAATTACGTGTTTTTTGATGTTCAGGTCCACATACACTTTTTTTACATACTCAATCTTTTCTTCTACTCCATTATGGTTGGTTGTATAATGCACATAAAACTCTTCACGCTCGCCGGGAGAAAGAAGTTCCAGTGTTTTCAAAAAAAGATAAGTTTTTTTTCCAGACCTGATGTCAGAACCTGTTTTTTTTCCAAATTTACTTTCATCTGAAAACACATCAAGCAGGTCATCCTGAAGTTGAAATACAATTCCCATATTTAGACCAAAGCTATAAAGAGCATTTGCCTGATTTTCATCCGCACCTGCCATCAGAGCTCCAATTTTTAATGAAGCACCCGTGAGTACAGCTGTTTTCAGTGTTATCATTTTCAGGTAATCATCAATGCTCACATTTGGAATTCTTTCATAGTCCATGTCATATTGCTGTCCTTCGCACACCTTGATGGCTGTTTCGGTGAAAACATTCAATATGGGCTTAAGATTTTCTGTGTCCAGACGCGCTACATACTCATATGCTTTGGCAAACATCACATCTCCTGAAAGGATGGCAATATTTGTGTTCCATTTTTTAAATACTGTTGGTTGACCTCTGCGAATAGGCGAATTGTCCATAATATCATCATGAACAAGAGTAAAATTATGAAATACTTCAACAGCAATGGCAGCAGGCATTACTTTTTCACATGAACCACCAAAGAGCTCACAGCCCATAAGACAGAGCACAGGACGAAGGCGCTTGCCTCCAAGGCTTAATGTATACTGGATGGGTTCATATAATTTTAAAGGATCTGAAATGAATGATTCCTTTTGCAGGGCAGTTTCAAATTTATGCCGGTAATAATCTGGAGATTTCATAACATTATAATATAAATGAAGTGTTTTCTATTACTTTTGAAATGCCTTCTTTAAGGGAAATATGTTCACGTCCCAGTAAGGTTTTCATCTTTGAAATATCAGGAAGTCTTCTTGTCATATCTCCTTCTTCAAGAGGTGGCAAATGTTGAATCTGAGATTTTGATCCAGTCAGATTCAGAATCTCTTTGGCAAGATCAATAATCTGAATTTCATTGTCATTACCAATATTAATGACCTCATTGGGATAATCGCTGTTTTGACATGCCTGTTGAAAAACACTGTTTGTTGCACTTATGTTGTCATCAATAAAACAGAATGTTCTGGTTTGTTTACCGTCTCCATAAATTGTTATTGGTTGGTTGGAAAGAGCGAGTCTGATAAATCTTGACATCACAAAGTCGGGGCTTTGTTTAGGTCCATAAGTATTGAAAAATCTGAAGATTGTATAGTCTAATCCAAATTCTTTATGGTAGGATTTCAAAAAAGCTTCTCCCACATTTTTCACAATTGCATATGGAATTCTGGAATTAAGAGGAGTGGTTTCTTCGTTTTGGGGAAACTCAACAGGTTCTCCGTAAACTTCCGATGAACTGCTGAAAAATACGCGCTTTACAGCTGAGTTTTTGCTTAGGTTAAGAATATGTTCAATACCGTGCAAATCTTTAAGTACCATCACTGGATTTTCCTGAGTTCTTTTAACTCCAACAACTGCCGCATAATGAAACACATAATCAAAATGATATGACATAAAAATTGCTGAAACATCGGTATAGTTATTTATATCACACTTGATAAACTTGTATCTTTCTTTATGTCTTTGAGGGAGTTTGTCAATGCATCCTGTAGCAAGATTATCCACAATCACGATGTAGTTTTCAGGGTCTTCAAGCAACAATTCACAAAAACTGCTTCCAATAAAACCCGCGCCTCCTGTAAATAAAATATATCTCATTGTTTTCTTTTTAATAATGAAACAAGATATTCTCCATAGCCACTCTTAAGTAAGGGCTCAGCAATTTCAAGCAACTGATTATCACTAATATAATTCATTCTCCATGCAATTTCTTCAATACACCCCACCTTTAATCCCTGACGGCTTTCAATAACTTCTACAAACTGAGATGCTTGCAATAGTGAATTAAATGTGCCTGTGTCAAGCCATGCCACTCCTCTGCTAAAAACTTCAACTTTCAGCTGCTTAAGCCTTAAGTATTCTTTATTTACATCGGTGATTTCATATTCTCCACGTGCACTTGGTTTGAGGGTTTTGGCAATTTCAATGACTGAGTTATCGTAAAAATATAAACCGGTTACCGCATAATTGGATTTGGGTGATTTGGGTTTTTCTTCAATGGAAACAGCATTGCCCTGATTGTCAAATTCAACAACCCCGTATCTTTCAGGGTCTGACACATGATATGCAAATACAACAGCACCTTCAGGGTCATTGTTTGATTGCAGTATTTTGTGCATGCCTGTCCCGTAAAAAATATTATCACCAAGAATCAGAGCAACTTTATCATTTCCAATAAATTCTTTTCCAATAACAAAAGCTTGTGCAATTCCATTTGGAACAGATTGTTCTGCATATGAAAATGAACAGCCCAGTTTCTTCCCGTCACCAAGCAATTTTTTAAATCCAGGCAAGTCCTGTGGAGTGGAAATAATCAGGATTTCCTTAATTCCGGACATCATCAGAATAGATAATGGATAATAAATCATTGGTTTGTCATACACAGGCATCAGCTGTTTGCTTAGTGCCATTGTAAGCGGATAAAGACGTGTGCCGCTGCCTCCTGCAAGGATAATTCCTTTCATATTTATTTTTTTAAAAATGTAAAATTACAAACAAAATCGCTTTCTTGTATGAAAATACTGTTAAACTATTTCAATAAAGCTATGGAAAACTATGATTGCTCTTTTGTAATATCGTCTCCATTAAGCTCTTCATCATCACTTTCTTCCTCGTCAAGAATATCAATCATAGGCTTTGCAAATGCTTTTGTTGTAACGGATTTTTCGAATCGCAAAATGAGTGAAGGGAGCAATACAAGATTTGAGAACATTGCAATTGTTAGTGTAAATGCAACCAGATAACCCAGTGATTGTGTTCCTCCAAATTTTGATAAAGTAAAAACAGCAAACCCAAGAATAAGAACAATTCCTGAATAGACCATGCCAACACTGGTTTCTTTGAGTGCTCCCTTCACAGATGCCTTTACATCCCAGTTGTTCATGTTGAGTTGCTGACGATATCGGCTTAGCAAATGTATAGCAGCATCAACAGATATTCCCAGTGCTATACTGTAAATAATAATGGTTGAAGGTTTGATGTCTATGCCTAGATAACCCATCATGGCTGCTGTCATAATCTGAGGTAGCAAATTTGGAATCATTGACACAAGCACCATTCTGAACGAATTGAACAACAAATACATCAGAATGGATATGGCAATCATGGCAACAAGCAAACTCCAAAGTAAATTCTTTACAAGATACCCGGATCCTTTCAAAAAAACCACAGCAGTTCCTGTTATATCCACATCATAATCTTCAGGAGGGAAGATTTCATCAATTTGTTCTCTCAGTTCTTTGTTTATGGCTGCAATTTCTTGAGTGTTCACATTTTTTAGGCGAGCACTAACCCGTGCAATCTGCATACTGGAGTCTGTAAATGCAAGCATCATTTCATTTGACGCACTGGAATCTGCTTTAGGCAAATATGAAAAAATAAAATTCCTTTCATGATTGCCAGGCAAATCAAACATTTTTGGGTTGTTATTGTAAAATGCCTGTTTGGAAAACTTAACAATTTCAACATAGGACAATGGTTTTCCAATTTCAGGATAACTTATCAAAATGTTTTGCAAGTCTTCCACTTTTTGCATAGTCCTCAAATCAGTCAGTCCGTTTTTCTTTCTGGTATCTATTGAAATTTCATATGGAAGTACACCTCCCAAATGTTCTTCAAAAAACAATAAATCTGTATATAGAGGATCTCTGTGCGGAATATCATCAACCATTGTCCCTTTTTGGTCAAGCTGAAATACACCTATGATGCCTGCTATTGCAAGTAAAATTGTAAGTATAAATACTTTGCCGCGATGGAAAGAAACAATTTTATAAATTACCTCAAAAAGCAAATTCACCCAGGTCTTATCCAGATGTTTAATGTGTCTTTCTTTTGGAGCACTGAAGAAACTATATAATACAGGAATAAGGATTATGCTGAAAACAAACATGAGAATAATACTGATGGATGCAATTATACCAAATTCTACCAGGATTGAGTTGCCGGTGACTATAAAAGCACCAAAGCCCACAGCTGTAGTTACATTGGTTAGTAAAGTGGCATATCCAACCTTTTGAATTACACGTGCAAGTGCTCTGCCAACACCACCATGATCTTGTATTTCACGATGATAGCGGGTCAGCAGATAAATACAATTTTCAATCCCTATAATGATAAGAATTGGAGGCAAAATCCCCGTCAGTACTGATATCTTATAGCCCATCAGCACCATGAGCCCCATTGACCAGATAACTCCGATTCCCACAATAACGATGGGCAGAACAACTGCTCTCAATGAACGGAAAAAGAACAAAAGAATCAGCATTGATACAATCACCGATAATAGCATGAATAACAATAGCTCTTGTTTAATCTTTTGAGAAATAATTGTTCTTATATACGGAAGTCCCGAATAATGAACTTCCACTTCATGTGCTTGAGCAAACTCATTGATGAAATCTCTTATGCCATAAATGGCAGGAATACGCTCCTTGCTGTTGAGAATGGGTTCTTCAATCCATATGAGCATTAAATGAAGATCCTTGTCCGAAGAAAAAACATAATCTTCATAAAACTTCAAATCCATCACTTTTTCATAAAGGGAATCATATTCCTGTTGTGTTTCAGGAACTGTTTCAAAAACTGATGTCAGTTCAAATTTTCCAATTTCTTCATTCTTTTTCAAATAATACAGGTTGGCAAGTGAGAATACATCTTTGACTCCGTATTTTTCTTTTACCTCTTCAGTCAGCTTTGACCAATCTCTGAAAAACTCAAGATCGCGCATTTTTTCTGTTTTCATTCCCACAAAAAAGATGCTGCCGTCCTCCTTGAAAGTTTCCTTGAACTCCAGATATGTTTGATTCACAGGGTCATGCTCCGGAAGCATCTGGGCATATTCATAGGACAATTCTGCTTTAAATGCAAAATAGCCCATGAATAATGTGAGAACAATAATGACTATCAGATTAGTAAGCCTGTTTCTAAGTATAAATCTGTAAAGAAAGTTCCACATGTTTCTATTGCAAAATTATTGTCTGATTTGCAACTTGCAAATGTATATGATTTTTTCTAATCTGAGAAAAAAACCGTATCTATTTCTTCAAAAAACACTAACATCTGCACATTGAAAATTTCTTTCAAGTAAAAAACCCCTTATTACCTTAGTAACACAATAAATCACAACTGGAATTGACCTTATTAGCTTATTGAAACTTGCTTTTTTATCTCTGAAACAATTCCCCTTCTTCATTAAATAAACAACGTGGCCTGTCACTATGTGATTTGAGGCTGTCTCAAAACCAATATCTACCGGAAATTATTATTGCCCCAACTTTAGGGTGTGCGCTGATTTTCAGCGACTTACTCCCTTTAGGGAAGGGGCAAATAAGTCGGTGAAAATCAAAAAATGGGCGTTTTGATACAGCCACAAAATCAATACCCATGTCCGAAGGGCATGGGCTTAAAAATCAAAATACATTATGAGCCCTGAAAGGGTGAGATATAGCACTAATCCCACAAATATTTTAAATCATATTTCACCTTATTTTCTTCCAAAAATTCAAGATATTCATCCATAAATGATTTCTTGCTATGATGATTTTTTTGATTTTTGATATACTTTTCCACCAAATGGATATCTGTTTGGCCTACTGAAAATGAGCCATAGCCAGATTGCCAATAGAAATTTTCATATTTTTTCCCTTTTGTTTTTATCCACTTAGAAGAGCTTGATTTTACTTTTTCTATAAGATTGCAAAGAGCAATTTTTTTGGATATGACACAAAGTATGTGTACATGATTGCTATATCCTCCAATAATGACAGGGAAGCATTCCAAATGTTTGCAAATTCCGCCCATATAGGTATATAATTCATCAGCAATGCTTTCATTAATGAAATTTTCTCGATTCTTGGTGCTGAAAATAATATGAGAATAATTGTAAGCAAGAGATTGTGGCATAATGAGTTTTTTTATTGATGTCGCGCCTTTAGCGCTTTTTTCAGGTTGTGTATATTTTTATCACAGGACTTCGCCCTGTGGTATTGATATTTGCCCTTTGGGCAAAATTATAGAAAATCAATGAGATTTAATCTCTGATTTTTATAAAAATATCACACTCCATTTGAAAGCATACATAACAAACAATCAATATTGCCACAACTTGACTTGCAACAAAGTGATTTGCCACAACGTGGCAAAATCAATACCCATGTCCGAAGGGCATGGGCTTAAAAATCAAAAATCATTTTGAGCCCTGAAAGGGTGAGGTATAGTCGTTTTATGATGAAATTGTCATGAAATTTTTGTGGTATGTGTCAAGAAAAATTTTATCTTTGAAACCAATTTCAAAAACATAATGAACCACTCCTCCGTCTTTTTCGACAAAACCCTCTATGCAAGTCCATATATGGTGATGACCGAGCAGGAATACACCAAGCACTATTACATTGAGGGCGAGCGCGTTTGTACAAAAACCTGTGCTGAGCGAAGTCGAAGCATTGGTGGCGGTTTTTGGGGCACTGCCCCCTTTAATCCGTGGGATAATGCATTGTCGTTTTTGGAAGGAGATAAATCTGCCTTGAGTGCCCTTTTGCCAGAAATGATTCAAAGAAATATTGAGTGTGCAGATTATGATGGGCATTGGGAAATTGACCCCATGCTTCCGCCCGTTCATAATAAAACCAACTTTCCCGAATACAACCAATACTTCTACCACAGCGACCATGCTTCGACGGGGCTCAGCACAGGCCTCGGCTCAGCATCATTCATTACCGATGCAACGGGTTATGTTGACCAGCATATACAGTATTTACCATTTGGCGAGCTGTTCATATTCCAACGCAACAGCCAATTCGACTCCCGCTACAAATTCACCGCAAAGGCTTGTCCGCCGCGGTGGAAGTTGGACAATGAAACCAACTATACTTACTTCGGGGCACGGTATTATGATTCAGATATTAGTATTTGGTTGTCTGTTGATCCGTTGGCGGATCAAATGCTAAATTGGAGCCCATATTTGTATTGTGGAGCTAATCCAGTTATTTTACAAGATCCTGATGGGAAAAAGCCAGTGCTATTTGGGGTGTTAGAGAGAACAGGAAAAGCAAAATATGGGAACTCTTTTTATGGTCAAAGCATAAGAGTTGGACCATATGATGTTGTTCCTATTTACGATAAAATTGAAAACGGAAATTTGATTGCTTATAATGCAGTAAGATATAGTTCCGATGGCACAGCAAGAACTGAATACCAAATGGATCCAGGTGATTTCAATGATTTTAGTGATAATGTATCTAACTATGATCAAGCTGCAAAATTAGTATATGCTTCAGGCGCGCCTGACTGGAACTATGTTATGATGGGTCAAAATATTGCCGATGGAAATTATGGTGAAGCATTTGGCAATATTGGTCAGACGTGGAGTCAGGCATTGCAGGACCCAGGATTTTGGTTTGACATGGGTGTTGGTATTGCGGGTGCTATGGTGGCGGGTGGTAATGTTGCTAAGGGGGTTAGTACATCAAAGACACTAAAGTCAGCTAGTTCGCCATATAAAGGATCTACAGTTTTAGGTCACTCTCTTAGTAAACATTCAATGCGGAAACCAAATGTTTGGGGCAGGCTTGTTGGAGATAAATCAACATGGCATAGCCAAGCATTAAAGCACTATGATGACATTATGAATGCACCTAGTTGTTTTACTAAAACAACAAACCAAAATGGTGTTAGGTTTTTTGAGAAGAGATTACCAGACGGGAGGGGCATTCGCTTAAACATGAATGGTACATTTAAAGGATTTATTGATTAGAGGCCATGAAACAAGTGACTGAAATTATTGAAATAGTATTTGAAAGGGTTCAGCTTGAAAAGATTGCTATCACGCTGTTTGAATTACTATCAAACTCAAATTTGATAGATAGTTATATTACAACTGATGTTTCTAAAATTGATTTCCAGTCGAAAGAGAAGTTGCATAATAGTTTAGTTCAATCTTCTGAGGGAGCATTTAGTTTTTATTTTTTAAGTTTTAAATTGGTTGAAATTCAATTACATCGTGTTTTATTACAAATTCATAAGTGCAACAACGTCTATGATGTGAATATTATTATTGAAGAAAAAGAACTCATAGAAAGAGTGTCAATTTTAGAGCTACATAAGTATGTCGCAATACTTGCTGAGGAATTGGAAGCAACAAATTTCTATTGTGGTTTTGAGCCTGCTATGGATAAGGAAACAAGACTCTTTACAGGCAAGAATTTAGGTCCGTTAAAACTTAGAATGTAATGGTTGGAAGAAACATACTATGCACTGAATATTTTGGCCAGTGGGAAACATCCGAACAAATGCCACCCGCCTACAACGAAAACGACGACCCCGAATACAACCAATACTTCTACCACAGCGACCATGCTTCGACGGGGCTCAGCACAGGCCTCGGCTCAGCATCATTCATTACCGATGCAACGGGTTATGTTGACCAGCATATACAGTATTTACCATTTGGCGAGCTGTTCATATTCCAACGCAACAGCCAATTCGACTCCCGCTACAAATTCACCGCAAAGGCTTGTCCGCCGCGGTGGAAGCTGGACAATGAGACGAATTATACATACAGCTCAACAGGCTCGGTGCGGCGTTTTGGGGCGAGGTATTATGACTCAGATATATCAATTTGGCTGAGTGCCTGTCCGCCGAAGCTTCAGCGTAGGTGGATTGATCCGTTGGCAGGGAAATACCCCAGCCTTTCACCCTACATGTATTGCGCAGGGAATCCGGTGATGCTTATAGACCCTAATGGGATGGAAATTGATCCAACAAAGTTTATTGAAAATGCTAATGGTGGACAAGCAAATTACGATCTTCTTGAAGCTGATCTTGAGTCAAAGACCGGTTTAAACCTTGAATACCATTCTGATGGAGAAGGTGGGGGATTTATTTCTTATGAAACTACAAAAGGATTCCTTGGTAGAAATAAACCAGTTATTAATAAAGAAGGAACATCAGGGAAAGCGAGAAGAATGTTATTAAGAGGTATCCGAAGTGAAAAAACATTAGAAATTGATTTTGGCGAAGACAATGAAGGGTTCTATAAGAAAAATCTAATAAAACTAAACCCAGAAACAATTCAAGAGCAGATTGACAACACATCCTCTGATTTGAATAATACGACATTTGGCTGGGCTTTAACATACTTTCATGAATTTTCTCATACACCACTTGGTGGTCAACACAAAGACCCTTCGCAATCTAATCCAAGAAATAAATATAGGCTTGGTGGGGCTGTAAGAAGCACAAATAGTATCAGAAATCAATTAGGGACAGACTATGGTCGAAGGTCAATGTACTTTGTGCTTACAGATATTAATCCATCTGCCTTGCCATTCAGCAGGCAAGGAAGACAGCAAATAAAGCAAGGTATAGCGCCAACAGAGAAATATGTTTTATATAAATAAATTCGAGATGAAGTTTTTTTCCCTATCAATATTTTACGTATTTTTACTATTTAATTATCAAGTAAAAGCCAGCTTAATAGAATATAATATGTATTTTACAATGCCATGTTATTCAGGTAGTTCAAATTGTACTAATGCATATTATCACGAAATTAAGTTTCTAGATGATTCAATAGTTGAATATTCAATAATTCAAGTCAGCGAAGTTAGATTTAGCTTTTCCTATAGTTCAATAGATACTTTATCTGTTGTTGGGGGTTATCGCATATTGAAAAACAGATTAGTTATAAATATTGACGACACTAAGATTAGTTCATTTTTAGGACTGAAAGATAATTCTGGGATTAATTTTATAATATCTGGGATATACAAAATTAAGACTAATTGTCTTAAGATGAAATCTAATCAAGTGTCAATATTTGCTAATCAAGTTATATTTGTAAGTAGAACTGTAAAAAGAAAGAGTAAGTGTTTTAAAACACGTATGAATGATGATTGTAATAAAGACATGCATGTTTGCTTAAACACTTCTTGGTTTTGGGAACAAATCCCATAGCCCTTCAGGCGATGCTGTGAGCTTTTCGTACAGACTAGTAAGCGCAAGAGAAACAAATTTAATAATTTAGCAAATTAATTGACAATATTTGCATATATTTCGTCAATATATTGTTTTATTTTCTAATTTTGTGTTAAAAAAATGGATTACATTCAACGATTCTCTGAAAACCTGATTTTACAGTCCCTTTAACCTAACAAGGTGGTACTTCTTTTTGGTGCTCGTCGAGTTGGTAAAACTATATTATTAAAACAAATTGCTGAAAGAGTATCTTTAAAAACCATCTTTTTGAATGGCGAAGATTATGATACTCAGATTCTTTTAGAAAAACGAAGTGTTGCATCATACAAATAGTTGCTGTCTGACATTGAGTTGCTTATTATTGACGAAGCACAGCATTTGCCTGAAGTTGGAAAAATTTTAAAGCTTATTGTGGACGAAATTCCAAATATCAGAGTAATTGCCAGCGGTTCATCTTCTTTCGACCTTATGAATAAAACTGGTGAGCCTCTGGTGGGTAGAGCAAATCAGTTTCATTTATTTCCAATCAGTCAGGTGGAATTATCACAAAGTGAAAACCATCTGGAAACTATAAAAAATCTTAACAACAGGTTGATTTATGGCTCATACCCCGAAATCATAGGCATTGAAAGTAAACATGAAAAAGAAGAGTATTTAAAAAACATTGTGAGTGCATACTTATTCAAGGATATTCTTTCAATTGAGGGGATTAGAAATAATTTAAAAATGAAACAACTTGTCAGACTGATTGCTTTTCAGGTGGGAAATGAAGTTTCTTATGAAGAGCTTGGCAAACAAATTGGAATGAGTAAAAATACCGTTGAGAAATATCTGTTTCTCCTTTCTCAATGCTTTGTCATTTTCCGGCTGGGCTCTTTTTCCGGAAACCTGAGGAAAGAAATTACGAAAGCAGGAAAATGGTACTTTTGGGACAATGGTATCAGAAATGCTGTTATATCTGATTTGAGTCCAATAGAATTAAGAAAAGACATAGGTGCTCTATGGGAAAATTATTTCATCTCTGAAAGAATGAAAAGAAACACATATGTAAACAATAAAATCGAGTCGTTTTTCTGGAGAACATACGACAGACAGGAAATTGATTATATTGAAACTGACTTACATAGAATACACGCTTTTGAAATGAAATGGGCTAAAACAAAAGCTAAAATCCCTGTTGCTTTTGCAAAAAATTATCCGGATGCTAATTTCACTATAATTAATAAAGAGAATTATTTACAATATTTACGTTAAATTAGTCAATATAATATATATATTAATTTAAATAATGTCATTGTGTTGACGAATTTATCACTAAATTTGAGTTTTCTCCTCTGGGACAACTCATCGCATCAACCGACCCGGAAAACAATACAACCGATTATACTTATGATATACTCGGGCGCCTTATTGAAAGAGTGCATCCCGATGCAAACAGAACCTCATACACCTACGACCTCGCAGGCAATGTGCTTACAACTCAAACGCAAAATCTGGAAGGTCTTCAGGAGTATATCAATTATATTTACAACGACTGCAGACTTGTGCAAATTGATTATCCCGTCAATCCCGAAATGAATGTGTTTTACCAATACGGAGCACCCAGCACAGGCAACCAAAGCGGCCGACTCATTGCTCAACAGGATGCTTCGGGAATGCAAACTTTTGAATATGGCAACATGGGCGAACTCATAAAAAATATTCATACCTTTGTGGTGCCCGCGGGCGAAGCATATACTTTTGAAACCAACTGGCAATATGACAGCTGGAACAGACTGGTGAGTATGCAATATCCCGACGGCGAAACCGTTTTTTATGAGTATGATAATGGTGGTAAACTTAATCAGATGACAGGCGAAAAGAACAATATTCAGTATAGCTATATTGACAATGTGAAGTATGACCATTTTGAAAGTCGTACACAAATTGAGTATGGCAACGGCACTTATGCTGAATATACCTATCATCCGCAAAACCGCAGACTCACCAACCTGAAAAGTTATGAAATGAGTAGCTTGCTTATGCAGGACATTGATTACTTTTATGACAATGCCGGAAATATTATTGAAGTGGATAACAATGGCGACTATGTGGCAGGCAACACGGGTGGACAGTATTCATATGTTTTCAATTATGATGATTTGTACAGGCTGAATGTTGCATCGGGAGTTTTTATTGATAATTCATACGGGCAATTGGGATATACTCTGAATATGACCTATTCACCCTCGGGTAATATACTGAACAAAGAATTGAGTGCGCAAACACTCATCAACGGTAATCAGGTGAATGTTGGATACAACAACAGCTACACATATCCCGCAAGGCCTCATGTGGTTGATTATGTGGGCAATACACAGCATGTGTGGGACGACAACGGCAATATGATACAACGCCTGAATGAAGCTGGTGCGCGCTATTTGTGCTGGGACGAAGAAAACAGACTCACTGCGGTGCGTGATAAAAGCAAGTTTCCACAATTATCGGCCTATTTATATGATGCCGGAGGAGAAAGAGTTTGGAAATTGACAGGCCAGGTGGGGAAAATGAAACAAAGCGGTAAAACCATGAGCTCCTCCGTCTTCTTCGACAAAACACTCTATGCAAGTCCATATCTGGTGGTAACGGATAAGGAATATACAAAACACTACTACATTGAGGGCGAACGTGTTTGTACAAAAACCTGTGCTGAGCGAAGTCGAAGCATTGGTGGTGGTTTTTGGGGCACTGCCCCCTTTAATCCGTGGGATAATGCATTGTCGTTTTTGGAAGGAGATAAATCTGCCTTGAGTGCCCTTTTGCCAGAAATGATTCAAAGAAATATTGAGTGTGCAGATTATGATGGGCATTGGGAAATTGACCCCATGCTTCCGCCCGTTCACAATAAAACCAACTTTCCCGAATACAACCAATACTTCTACCACTCCGATCACCTCGGCTCAGCATCATTCATCACCGATGCCACCGGCTATGTTGACCAACATATCCAGTATCTGCCATTTGGCGAACTGTTCATCTCCCAAAGAAACTCCACTTTCGATAGCAGGTATAAGTTTACTGCAAAGGAGTTGGACAACGAAACGAATTATACGTACTTTGGAGCTAGGTATTATGACAGTGATGTGAGTATTTGGCTTTCTGTGGATCCTGCTAGTGAGTTGTATCCATCTACTTCTCCATACATGTATGTAAGAGGAAATCCTGTTGTGCTGATAGACCCTAATGGGATGTGGGATGATTATTTTGTTTTTGATGAAAATGGTGACTTTCTAAGAATTGAACAAAACAATATGCCTGATAGATTGGTCATCGAGAACTCTTCAACTGGTTTGAGGGACTATTATTATTTTTCTGACCCTGAAACGGATACTCAACAAATAAGAGATGGAATTATTAATAAAGCTGCTTTTGTTAGTAAAACAGATATTAAAGAAATGCTAAATAAAAAAGGGGCATTTTCAAGTAGTTGGGCAAATTTTTATAGTGAGAGTAAAGCTAGTGGTGATTTTGATTATTCATATACATCTATTCCTCAAAAATATAGTGAATATGGGGCAAGTCGATTTCCATTGGATATTCCATCATCTGTAATATTTGTAATTGAGGGAGAAAGAACTGCTCAAAACCATATGAATTTTGGAAATTTTCTTTGGGCTGCAACTGGTTTTTCAATAGGATTTGGATATGCAGAACTTCAATTAGGTGCTCATTTTAATAGTCTAGTTAATTCAGGTAGCAACAATTATTCCCCTCAATGGGATTCAAAAGATGATCAAAAATCTATAAAAAGTGGTGCTCACTATGCAGATAAGAATAATTTCAGAAGTGTTAATTCTTATGGAAGAAAAGGAGTTAAGCGATGAAAAAATATTCATTATATACTTTATGTATTTTTCTCTTTTTTAATATTTTTATTTTCAGCACAACGAGTTGTCAAAGAAAACAAAATATTAACAAGGATGAATTCATTGAAAAATATCAAATAGAGGATTTTTCAAAATTTTCAAATTCATTTATTGCAATTAGAAGTAAAGGATTACTAGAAGTAACATATATGATTCATGAATTTGGGAGTAATTTGCCACCCTATTTTGTAATATATAATTGCCTAACTAATTCTATTATAAAAATTGATAATACTATGCTAAAAGAAGAAGGAATTGATGATTATTACACAGAAAAGGAAATTTCTGATTTAATAATTGAATTTCGCAAGTATGATTTTTACCTATTAGGCTCAGACAATGAAGGAAATGTATTAATAAACCCATATGAGATAAATCAACCAGCCTTTTACGTTCGTGCCACCAATACAAATTTACCTGATACAATAAGAATTGGTTATGTATATAAAAAGTTTAAAGATAATTGGTATATCAATACACAATTTAAACATGAATAAACGACTTGCTTTGATTTAAAATATGAATTTTAACTTTAATTATGTTTATTTGGATTTTAAGAGGTGTCTCTATGACAGTGATATCTCGATATGGTTATCTGTGGATCCGTTGGCAGCGAAATATCCCCACCAAAGCAATTATATGTATTGCAGCGGTAATCCAGTAATGAGAATTGACCCTGATGGAATGGATGAGTGGGAGGTTAATAAGAAAACAGGAGAAGTTAAATGGATTAAAGAAAGTGAAAAACATCAATTATATGTTGTGAATAACAAAGGCAAACGCACCGGAAATTTTGTTGAAGTTAAAAACAGAGATGTGCTAGATCAACTCACAACAAAAGATGCAAGTGGCAACAGTGTTTCAAAAGACCACACAACTGGCAGTATTGATGATGTGTTTAAAGTTTTTAAATTTTGTTCTGACAATACAAGTGTTGAGTGGGGGCTTGCTAGGTATAATGAAAATAAATACGCTGTTTATACAAGTCATAAAGAGTATGGTGTAACCGCAGCACATAATTTAAATCTTGGAAAAGTTGTAGCAAGTATGCATTCACATCCTGACATTAGCACAAATTATGTAGATGAGATGTACTCAATGGGGGCAGAATATGTCAGTTCATCAGGATATGGAAGAAATGCAGGTTGGAACTACACTCCAGAGGCAAGAAGTGATTGGAGAAACAAAAACACAAGTACATCATACTCATACCCAAATTATGTTTATATGCCAAATTCGGGAAATATGTATAGTGTGAATAAAGGCTCAATCCCTTCGTTGATAAGACAAGTTCGCACACACAATCAATTCTATTTTGGAGTTTTAAATCACAAGTAAATTGAAAAAATTTATTATTATGAAAAATGTATCATTTTTTTTATTACTGTTTTTATTAACGAGTTGTTGTTCAAATGATTCTCAAGTTAATAATAATTTAATTATAGATGATAATGCACAAATTAACCTCGATAAAATTATTGTTGAAATCCAGTATGCTCATAGCATAAAAAGCTCAAGAATAATATATGGAATTACTGATAAATCAATTTTTATATGGAATTATAATTTTCTTTCAGGATATAATTACACATATAAGTATGAACCCATTGATGAATATATGAAAATTTCAAACGCTGAAGTAGTTGATGTATATAGATTGATTGAGCAAAAATTCACAAATGAAGATTTTTCTTGTCAAAAAGAAGACTACGATGATGGTTTTTATATTGATTTAATTTTTTTATACAATGATGAAAAAGTGAAACGATTTCAACTTGAGAACAGTTTTACAGAAAATCAAAACTCACTAATCTTATTAATAATCACTCAAATTATTGAAAATACTGATAATGAGGAAAATAATATGTATTTTGAAAAGCTACGTAGCAATTTTGTTCAATGAAATAATTGATAATTTTAATAGAAGTTATTGTAAGAATAATGCAAGATTTGTTTGAATTTCCTTTTCATAAGTTTAAACAGTGCAATACATCCTTCGATTCAAAGGACAAATTCACCGCAAAGGCTTGTCCGCCGCGGTGGAAACTGGATAACGAGACCAACTATACGTATTTCGGGGCACGGTATTATGATTCGGATATATCAATTTGGCTTTCAATAGACCCTCTCAGCGATAAATACCCCAGCCTTTCGCCCTACATGTATTGTGCAGGTAATCCTGTGATATTGGTTGATCCGGATGGGATGAGAATTAACAGGGCTAATAGTGTTGGTCTTAGAGATTATCGCAGGTCGTTAAAATCTACTAAAGAAGGTCGCGAAATTTGGAAAGGTATGAAAAGATCAAGCACATTGATTACCGTAATTTATTCAAATGATGCCATAGTTGATCAAACCAGTAATGGTCATTTTGTATTATCAGGTGCATATTTACATGATGCTAATACCACAACAAGAAATAGAGGTAGGAATTCAAGAGGTCAAACTAAAACTGAAACTTATTTTAGGAATGGAACTGTTTATGTATCAATGGGAACATATCAGGCTCAGCATGAAATTATGCAGATTTATGGAGTGAGCAATTGGGGTGATTTAACTGATGATCAAAAAAAAACAGGGCTACAGCAAGTATTATCTTCAGGGAACTACACTATTCGAAACATTGACGATTGGTCTATCGTCACGCCAAATAATATAAATATTGCAACAGGTTCAAATCCCGATGCAGATTATGTTATTACTGCACCAATTGATGGGGAAACCAGACAACAGTATTCTGAACGAGTTTCTGCACATGAGGGTCGTCATAGTGTTAATGCAAATTGGTTAACCAGTATTTATAATAAGAGTCGTTCAGAATATAGAGACAGACAAGAAAGAGCTGCTTATAGAACTGAAAGTAAGGTTATTAATGAACAATTATCAAGATGAAAAAGGCAACATTTCTGATTTCAGTGTGCTTGGTTTATTTTGTGGGTTTCTCTCAAAACACAAATTGTAAACTTTTTATAAATAAAGATGAAAGTAACTCTGGTTTATTACGTTATGACTTATCCTTGAATGATGAACACATATCAAGCAGCACACAATCGTCTGATTTATCGGAATTTCTGTCTGATTCTGTGAGTATTTGCTTGTATTTCCAAAATCTTAATGAAGAAGAATTACATATTGCAACAAATAATCTGCCTGAAGAAATGGTATTGAAAGTGAAAGAGATTTACCTTTCTTTTTCCTCTTTAGAAACAAGCGTGGATGTTGCAACTCTTTTAAAATTTAAGAATGTTGAATTATTGAGCTTTCAAGATCCTTCAATCATTGATGTGAAGCCAAATCTATTGTTGCTTAATATTGAGGAGCTATGTAAACTTGAAAACATTGTGTCTTTAAGTTTATCCAATACCAATGTAAATCAGTCATTCAAAATATGTTGTTTTAAGAACTTGAAGTATCTGGATGTTTCTTTTTCCAATATTGATATTGAAGAGCAATTATTAAAACATTGTTCAGGTCTGAAACACATAATTTATGGCAATAGCAATAACAAAATAGTTTCAGATTTTATTTATGAAATTACTAAGCACCCTGCTTTGAATGAGCTTACTCTAATTGTGCAGACTAGTAAACAAATACAACTTATTTCTAGTATTTCAGGTATTGAAAAGATGAATCTTGTTTTTGGTTTTCCCATATCAGAGAAGAAGTTAGACGAAACTTTTGTAAGTCTTTCAAAAATTGAAAATCTTAAATCCTTGCATATTAAGGCGAATTCAAAAAAAAGAGGAATAGTAAAAATTCCAGAATCAATTCAAATTTTGCAGGATATTGAAGAATTGTCAATTGATTTTCCTTTATCAGAAATTGATAATCTTTCTATTAAAAAACTAAAATTGTTAAGGCTTTACTCAAGTAATTCCCATTATTTGCAGGATGGTCAATTAGAATCTTTTAAGAAAAGAAACCCTGATGTTGAAATCATTATAGAGAATGATGTTTTTAAATTATCAACACCTGTAAATTAAAAAACAATTAAATGCCACTGTATTACAAAAGATCAATTTGGCTATCCTCATGTGCACGATCCTTCTGTTTCGGGTGGTGTCAGAGCACCAAGGGCTAATGACTATATTGAAACATATGATATGTATAAATAAAAAATATGAATTTTAGAAACTTTAGACTAGTAGGTGTTAATCATCACCAAATAATTGAAATTGATTATTTAGGAGAAATTTTTGATTTGCATAATGCAGCAGAACTTTCAAAATTTGAGTACAATATGAAAGAATCAATTTTGGTTTTGTATTGGGATTTTTTCCTAAATGATAACGAAGTTGTAGGAATAAGATTAAAATTTAATACAGTTGAATTTTTTGAAATTTTACCTAGAGACATGGAAATTCCAAAAGAAGAAAATGAATGTCTGGAAGAAATTATTTTAAATGAAACCATTGAGTTTAAGTTTATGGGAGGAATTAAAATTATTGTAAAAGCAGATGAAGTTAGTTTTGAAAAGGGAAAGTAATTCCAATGCTGAAGCTTATTATGGCTTTTATGCAAGTATTTGGTTGAGTGCCTGTCCACCGAAGCTTCAGCGTAGGTGGATGGATCCGTTGATGTGGTTAGTCCTGTTTAGCCTTGTTTTACCTGAATAAATCATTCAGTTTTTTTCAAAGGATATGATTTTAGGCGATTTATTTCATATATTTGCTTTTTTAAAATTTCTCGATTACTCTTTATTTATGAAATTTTCATCTTTGATTAATATGCATAATGATAACACCTAACGTAATAAAAGACATTGTTCAAAGCGGTGAGGGGTTTAATGCTGAATTTAAACGTTCTGTCCCTTCCAAAGTGAAAGAGATTTCAGAACAGGTTTGCGCATTTGCAAATGCTGCAGGAGGTGTTATTTTCATAGGAGTTGATGATAATAATAACATTATCGGCACTCACATTGAGAATAAACAACGATCTGCAATACAGGACAGCATCAGCGATATTACCCCTCAGGTTCAATGCACCATTGAAGTGGTTGAAGTTGACGGTAAAGCTGTTGGCGTTATTGAAGTCCCTTCAGGCAAAAACAAGCCATACGTATTATCAGGTGCAATTTATGTCAGAGTGGGGGCTAACTCACAAAAACTCACCACAGCTGAGCAAATGAGAGACTTTTTTCAACAATCTGCAAAGATATATTTTGAGGAAATTGCATGTAAAGACTTTGGCATTGATAATATTGATAATGATGTCTTGCAACAATTCAAAACGTTGGCTTCAATTAATACAACAACAAACCATGAGCAGATTTTCTCAAATTTAAGACTTTATACAGAGAGCAAATACTTTAAAAATGGGGCTGTATTGTTTTTTGGACAAAAACCAGAATCATTTTTTGAACATGCAATTATACGTTGTGTGGCTTTTGATGGTAATGATAAAAGATTTATAACTGATGATAAAATTTTTGGAGGTCCCTTGTATTTGCAATATGAACAAAGTATGCAATGGTTGAGGCAAAAGATTTCAATTCGCTATGATATTGAAGGTCAGGGGTCTGCCCCGCGAAAAGAAATATGGGAAGTTCCTGAAGTAGCATTGAAAGAAGCCATCATCAATTGTTTGTCGCATAGGGATTATTATGAAAAAGGTGCAGCAACAACTGTTGAATTATTTTACAACCGCATTGAAATCAGCAATCCTGGAGGCTTATTAAGTGCAATATCAAAAGAAGAGTTTGGAAAAAAAAGTCTGTCAAGAAACCCACTTATATTTGGTTTGTTTGCACGAATGCATCTTGTTGAACAAATTGGTTCAGGCATTGAAAGAATGAAAAGTTTAATGAATGAGGCAAAATTGCCTGAACCTCAGTTTTCGACAGATGGCATGTTCTGTGTTCGCTTTTCAAGAGCAAAGAAAACTACCCAGAAAACTACCCAGAAAACTACCCAGAAAACTACCCAGAAAACTACCCAGAAAATTATAAGTTTATTAAAGGAAAATCCTGAAATGACCCGCAAAGAAATTGCTGCATTTTTAGGAAATATGTCTGAAGCAGGAGTAAAATACCAATTGACAAAATTGAAAAAACAAGGTAAAATTAAACGTGTTGGTCCCGACAAAGGCGGATATTGGGAAGTTGTTGAAAATACGTTTAAAAACTAAAATCATGAAATGGATTAACAACATTGAAGGTGAATTATTCCTATCCCTGAAAAATAGCCAATTCGACTCCCGCTACAAATTCACCGCCAAGGCTTGTCCGCCGCGGTGGAAGCTGGACAACGAGACGAATTATACTTCATGGACATGTGAGTTTAACCAAAATATTTTCATGCTGATTATTCCAGACTAAAGTAGTCCACCCATTCCGGAGCAAAGTAGTCCACTACAGTGTCGCACTCCGCTTCGCAGTGGCGAAAACATAATAGAGAAAAAAAAAAAACAATATTGTAAAATCGAAATTGCTCCATGGGAATGCCTCTCCCATGGGGAAGCCTTCGGCTCGGCATTAAATTTAAATTTTTTAAATTTGCTTGCTGATTATATTTACATTAGAAATGCACAACCCACAATTCATATTTCTGTATATTTTCCTATTTTTGCATAAATACTTTTAAATGAAGAACGAAATACTCATATATCAAACTGAAGAAACGTCAATACGACTTGAAGTCAGGGTTGAGGATGAAACAGTATGGTTATCTCAAGCTCAAATGGCTGCTCTTTTTCAAACGACAAGAAATAATATTACACTTCATATTTCCAATATATTTAAAGAAAATGAACTGGAAGCAATTTCAGTATGTAAGGAATCCTTACGAACTGCCAAAGACGGAAAAAGGTATAAGACAAAATTCTATAATCTTGATGTGATTATTTCTGTTGGATACAGGGTTAAGTCAATTCGTGGCACCCAATTCCGTATCTGGGCAAACAAAGTGTTGAAAGATTACCTGCTCAAGG
>CAZGIW010000069.1:0-21396 GCA_964526285.1 uncultured Bacteroidales bacterium
AAAAAATTTTTCAAAAAAAAGTGAAAAAAAATTTGGTTATATCTTAGAATACACAAATAAACACAAATAATTTATTATTGTAATTTGTGTCTGCACAAATTTTTGCAATACAAAAGGCAGTTTTTGTTTTGTTGAAATTGCGATGAGAAGTATTCTCAGAATCAATTGCAACATAACAAATCAAATACAACGAAGTTGACTTTGCTCTTAAAGAAAAAGCCTTTTGTATTGCTTAGAACAAAATATTCGTGAAAATTTGTGAATTCGTCACATCGTGATAAATTGTCTAAAAAACTACGATATTTTTTATATCACGTCACATAGTGATAAATTGATAAATGGTAAATTGGTGAGCAGTAACAAAATTGAAAAATTAAGTCGGACAGTAATGATAGAAGATAGAAAACAGAAAATATAGACAGCAAGCTTAGGCTTGGAGTGCACATCATTCTTAATTCAATTGTTCAAATGCATTGTTCTCTGCCTTTGTTCCCCGTAATTCACTGAAAGTGAATGAAGGAGGAAAATACACCGGAGGTTGATGAAAGAGAATTCTACTGTTCTTTTTACCCTTCGAAGGAGCTTACAATGCCCACATTACTCAGGGTATCGTTTTTAACTTTTGTATTTTATCTTTTATTTTTCTTTTCCAAACACACTTTTCTTTGCCCTTCTTAATAATTGTCGAAAATATGGATCTTTCTTTTTCATGAATTTGAGATGTTTTTTCACAAGATTGATGTTTGCCTTATCTGTTTGTTCGTATTTCAAAAACGAATAATATGATCTGAAAGAATAATAATAAAGTCCAAGTCTTTCATACAATTTTCCACAAAGCAGATAGGCATCTGTATTATTGGGATTGATGACAGTAATCAAATCAGCATCGTTTACTGCTTCAACATATTGATTGTTCATTGAAAAGGTCATGGCTCTCAGCAGTAAATAATCCTCATTGTTTGGGGAATATGACAATGCAATATTAAATTGCAATATTGCTTCTGCATATGATTTTTTCTTGTAATAAATTAATCCAAGCCTGTAATATAGAGTGTGATCTTCGGGTGAAAGGGCAATTGCTCTTTTCATGTCTCTGAAGGCATAATCATAATCATTAACTCTTGAATACTGTATTGCTCTTGAAGCCAGAAGTTCGGGATTATCAGGATCAGCAATGAGTTTTTTGTTTAAATCTGCAATTAACTCATATGGTCTTTCATAAGAGGATGCAGAAGGAAAGAGCGTTGCAAGTGTGGATTCATTATCCTGCATATACCCCTTCATACACAACAATGTGAAACAGGCAAAAGCCAGATAATGAAATTTCAAATACTTCATTGTCTTTTATTTGGGGTAGATTACTTATACATTCAAAAAGCTTGTAAAGTTACGAAAACTTCAGGCAAAAACCAAATAATTCTTTGATTAACAGAAAATTGACTGTTTTTTTGCATTTTTTTATGATAAAAAAGTCAATGTATCTTATCTTTGCAGTTCAATTTGCAGCAAATGGACATGATACAGATTTATGATTTCGGATCTCAATACACACAAATAATAGCCCGAAGATTAAGAGAATTGAATGTATATTGTGAGATTTTACCTTATAGTGATTTTCCCAAAATGACACCCGAGGTGAGGGGAATAATTTTTTCCGGCAGTCCCTGCTCTTTGTTGGATGAAGGTGCTCCTGTTGTTCCTCTCAGGGAAAACTGCGGACAAGTTCCAATACTTGGTGTTTGCTATGGAGCACAGATATTTGCACATCTTGTTGGAGGAAAAGTTTCAAAAATTGCACGTGAATATGGCAGAGCAACCTTAAAAGACATTGACAACTGTTCATTACTGAAAGGTGTACCTGAGGGATCTAAGGTTTGGATGTCGCATTTTGATGCCGTTGAGGCTTTGCCTGAAGGCAGCAAAGTATTGTGTGCAACCGAGGATATTCCTGTGGCTGCTTTTAAACATGAAGAAAAAAAGTTTTACGGATTACAGTTTCATCCTGAAGTATATCATTCAGAGCATGGACAAATTATTTTAAAAAACTTTGTTGTTGATATTTGCGGACTTGACCAGTCGTGGACGCCTCAGGCATTTGTTGACACAACCGTAAATGAATTATCTGAAAACTTAAAAGGACACAAAGTTCTTATTGGTTTATCTGGAGGGGTTGATTCCACTGTTGCAGCAATGTTGCTTCACAGGGCCATAGGTAAAGACCTTTACTGCGTTTTTGTAGACAATGGATTGTTGAGAAAAAACGAATTTTCTCTTGTACTGGATTCGTATAAGGGCATGGGGTTAAATGTTATCGGTGTGCAGGCTGAGGATGAATTTCTCAATGCTTTGAAAGGAGTTTCCGACCCTGAAACTAAAAGAAAAATCATCGGCAATACATTTATTGATGTTTTTGAGCGTGAAGCAAAAAAAATTCAGGATGTAGATTATTTGGCTCAGGGCACGATTTATCCTGATGTTATTGAATCCGTTTCTGTCAAGGGGCCATCTGCAACAATTAAATCACATCACAATGTGGGCGGATTGCCCGACAAGATGAATTTGAAAGTGGTTGAACCACTTAGGTATTTGTTCAAGGATGAGGTCAGAAGGGTTGGAGCGGCATTAGAGATTCCGGGATTTATACTCAACAGACATCCTTTTCCGGGGCCAGGGCTTGGAATCAGGGTCATTAGTGATTTAACAAAAGAAAAGTTGGACTTGCTTCGTGAAGCAGATCAGGTTTTTATAGAGGGATTGAAAACTCACGGATTATATGACAGTGTGTGGCAGGCATTTGTTGTGCTTCTTCCTGTTCAGTCTGTGGGTGTTATGGGTGATGAGCGCACATACGAAAATGTGGTTGCTTTACGTGCAGTTGGTTCCACCGATGGAATGACAGCAGACTGGAGTCATTTGCCCTATGAATTTCTTGCAAAAATATCCAATGAGATTATAAATAAAATTCCCGGCATAAATCGTGTAGTATACGATATCAGTTCAAAACCTCCCGCAACTATTGAATGGGAATAACAGAAAGAGAATTATGAAGAGAATACTTTTGCTGTTTCTTGTTTTTATTGGCTCAACTGCTGCCATTTGTCAGGTTGAGGTACATAAATCAACAGAAATTGAAATTTACAATGGCAAACCCTATTACGTGCATGTAGTTCTGAAGGGACAAACAGTGTATTCAATTGCCAAAGCATACGGAGTAACAACAGACCAGGTGTTTGAAGCAAACACCTTTGCAAGAGAAGGAATCAAAATAGGACAATTTCTACGAATACCTGCACCTGATAATGCTGTTGTGCAAAACACTGAAACCCCAACAGAAATCACTGAGACCAGAGACACAATCTATCTTTTAACATACATTGCAGAAGAAACCATTTCGCTTGAACAACTTGCACAACAATTCAAAATGACAGTGACAGAAATTATGGGCTACAACGATCATCTTTCTGACAAACAGTTTCTGTACAGTTCAGAATTGGCGCGTTTACCTGTACAATCCTTTGATGTGCTGATTGAGTATCTTCAATCCAAACAACATGCTCAGGTTATTATACTTCACACTCATGCTGTAAAAAAGGGAGAAACCCTTTCTTCAATAGGCCGCGAATACGGATGTAGTGTCAATGAACTCAAAATGTTTAACCCCGGCACTCAGGAAAAACTGAAACCCAACATGATACTTTGGGTGCCATCAAAAGAGTTTTTTTCTTTTGAGAGTTTTTTGAATCAACCCCAGGTTTATGATTGTGTAAAGATTTCTGAAAAAAAACATTATAATGTAGCATTACTTGTTCCTCTCAATCTTCATCTTGTAAGTTCCATCAAAATAGATTCAGACAGAAAGAAAAACCTGAACAAACACTTTAGGTCATTCGATTATATTCATTTTTATGAGGGGTTTATGCTTGCACTAAACACCATTGATTTTAACGGAGCCACCATTACACTTAATATTTATGATGTTGACGATGGCAGTGAAAAAATCAACAACCTCATAAGCAGAGGGGTTTTAGATGTGGACTTAATCATTGGCCCTTTTAAAAAAGAGCCACTCGAGGTCCTTGATAAATGGAGTGAAGACAAAAACATTCATATTGTTGATTTGTATCTTCCCAGTGAAATTGATTACGGACTTGAAAACACAAAAATCATCAGTGCAATCCCATCTGTCAGCGAACAACTAAATGGAATGATTCAGTATATCATGAATGTTCCTTTGGATAAGAATGTCATTGTTGTGTATAATGAAAACAACAATGAAAAACAGCTTGCAGATAAAATTCGGGATATCCACACAGAAAACCCTGATTATGAGATACAGTTTTTACAATACAATTCATCAGGAATGAATGGTTTGGTTAGTTTATTATCACATGACAAACAAAATTTCATCGTGAACTTCACCAATAATGAAGTTTTTCTCAATAATTTTCTACGTTCTCTTTTTGATAATGCAGAAAAATATCCAATTACTCTGTTCGGGTTGCCTGGTTGGCTGCGATTTGAAAGTATTGATTTGAGATATTTGAATCATTTTAACACACATTTCTTTTCTTCTCAGTTTGTTGATTATTCAAGACCTGAAGTTCAGTCTTTCGTTTCTGATTTTCAAAAAGCTTATCTCACTGACCCCAACAGACTTGGGTTTTTGGGATATGATGTGGCCAAATATTTTCTCGGACTACTGACAACATATGGAAATTCATTCCCATGGTGTACAGAATCATACAGCTCTGATTTGTTATCAACAGGATTCCTATTTGAAAGACAAACTGAAACCCAACAGTTTCAGAACATGCATGTATCAATATTTGAGATTATTGAGTATGAGCTGCTGAATGTAAGAAGGACCCCTTCTGGCAGTGAATAAACAAAGTTATGTATCTGCCCTGTTTAATATTACATTTTTTGTAACTGCTCAGCACATTTTTTTATAAGCCACGAATTCCCAAATAAACACGAATAATCCCGTTTGTTCTGCAAAAGCACTTACGAATCACAATAGAAATTTCTTACACATTTTTGTGTTTGTACAAAACACTGCAATACAAAAGGCTATGTTTGTTTTGAATCAGCTGAAAAGAAAACTTGTTTTCTGAAGCAGATGATTCAAAATAAACCAAAATTTACAACGTTGATTTTGATGCAAGGCATAAGCCTTTTGTATTGCTTAGTGCAACATATTCGTGTAAATTGGTGTATTGGTGGCTAAAAACCTACGAATATTATTATATGGTGAGCAGTAAAAAAGATTTACCATTTATTCAGTTTTCTGAGGGCAAAATACTGCTGAACATCTCTGCTAAATTCAGGGAATAGTAAAACAAGAGCAATAAGATTGGGAATTGTCATAAAAGTTATGACCATATCAACAAAATTCCAAACAATATCAATTCCCCATATTGAGCCAAAAAACACAAACAGACCATAAACATAGTAATATGGCTTAATAAACTTATCTCCGAACAAATACTGAATTCCTCTTGTGCCGTAGTATGACCATCCAATAATGGTAGAAAAAGCGAACATAAGGAGTCCTCCTGCAATAATATGGTGTGAAATTGCTGGTAAACCAACTTGGGAAAAACCAGCTTCAAAAGCAATGATTGTCATTCCAACACCTTGCACTCCTGATGACCATGCCCCTGACACAATAATCACCAATGCAGTGATGGTGCAGATAATAATTGTATCAATCATTGGCTCAAGAGAAGCAACAAGACCCTCTCTTACAGGATGTTTGGTTTTGGCAGCTGCGTGGGCAATGGCAGCAGAACCTTGTCCTGCCTCATTGGAAAACAACCCTCGTTTCACTCCCATAATCATTGTCCATAAAAAAGTGGAACCAACAAAACCTCCTACCATTTCTGTTTTTCCAAAGGCGCTGGAAAAAATCAGAGAAAAAGCCCCCGGAATTTCAGAAGCAAACACAACAAGCACAACCAGAGCCGAAATAAAATAAAAAATTGCCATAAAAGGAACCAATTTAGAAGTTACCTCTGCAATTCTTTTAATCCCTCCAACAATAATCAACAGCACCAAAGCGGATATAATCAACCCTGTAATCAAAACAGGAACATTATAATTTGTGTACATAACATCAGCAATTCCGTTGGCCTGAGCCATATTGCCAGTTCCTAGAGAGCACAAAACAGTTGCAAAGGCAAATACAACTGCCAGAACCTTTGCTGCTTTTCCGATTTTGGATTTCAACCCCATTTCTATATAATACATGGGACCTCCGGAAACTGTACCATCGGCATTGATTTTTCTATATTTGAAAGCCAAAGTACACTCTGTTGCTTTGAGCATCATACCAAAAAACCCAGTGACCCACATCCAGAAAATGGCACCGGGACCTCCCCAGTAGATGGCCAATGCCACTCCCACAATATTGCCTGTTCCTACTGTTGAAGAAAGGGCTGTGGTTAATGCTTTGAAATGACTTACATCACCGGTATCTTCAGGATCATCATATTTTCCTCTGACAATATTGAATGCATGACGCATTTTTGAAACCTGCAGAAAACCGGTTCTTATGGAAAGATATATTCCAGTGGGAACAAGCAGTGCAAGAATAAGATAACCACCAATATATTCATTATACTGTTGAATCCAAAAGTTAATTTGTTCAATCATAATCTACTTTTTATGTTAAGCCATCAATAAAAAATGCACCAATAGCAACGGCACCAATGGCAATAGGTGCAACAAACCTGACAGCAAACACAATAATCTTTGCCAGCACAGGATGCACTTTGCCTCCTTTGTTAATTTCGTTAATAAAATTAGCTTTGCCCAGTTTCCATCCAGTGTATATAACAATAAATAATGCACCGAATGTGAGAAAAATATTTGCTGAAATATAGTTCATCAAATCAAAAAAAGTTTTTCCGAACAATTGAACATGTTTCAGCGGACCAAAAGACAGGGTACAAAAGACCCCTATAACTGAAATTGATGTTGCACCAATGAAAGTTGCTTTCCTTCGGCTCATTTTTTTCTCTTCTTTAAGATACGCTACCACAACTTCGAGCACAGAAATTGTACTTGTTAGTGCAGCCACTGCAATCAAAACAAAAAACACAATTCCAAAAACATATCCTCCGGGCATGGACTGGAAAACCTTGGGTAATGTTACAAACACAAGTCCCGGACCACCAACAGGGCTTTCTCCAAGAGCAAAAAGGGCAGGAAACACCATCACTCCGCTGAGTACTGCAATTATTGTATCAGCTGATGCCACCTGAATGGTTGTTCCCAGCAATGGCGTATCTTTTCTAATGTAGGAACCATAGGTAATAAGGGCACCCATCCCAATACTCAGCGAAAAGGCTGCCTGTCCCAATGCCATGAGCACACTTTGCAGTGTCAGCTTTTCAAAATGTGGTTCAAATAAAAACCTGAGACCTGCACCTGCTCCGGGCAAAGTGACGCTTCTTATACATACAGCAATAATCAGGATAAACAACAGGGGCATCAGTATTTTAGTGTATTTTTCAATTCCCTTTTGGACACCGGCAAGAACAACTCCTGCCGTGAGTGCCATAAACACCAACTGCCACACCAAAGGCATCCAGCTATCGGATGTGAATGCAGCAAAATCCATATTGAGTTCTTCTATGCTTTTTCCCTTAAAACTTCCGGCAAAGGCCTGTACAATATATTCAAGAGTCCATCCGGCAACAGTACTGTAAAATGAAAGTATAACAAAAGCTGCAATAATTCCCATAAGTCCGATAAACCACCATGGAGAACCAGGCGACAGCTTACGGAATGAGCCAAGAGCATTACTTTCAGCCCTGCGTCCAATAACAAATTCAGATAGCATAACTGGAATGCCTATGGCAAGAATAAAAATCAGGTAGAGCAGTAAAAAAGCTCCGCCTCCATTTTCTCCTGTCACATAGGGAAACCTCCAAATGTTGCCCAAACCAACGGCAGAACCTGCAGCTGCAGCAACAATTCCAAACCGGCCAGAAAATCCGTCACGTTTCTTACTGATTAATGGTAAAGCCATAACTGATATTTTTTCAGATTACAAACCTACAAAAAAATGCAAATATAGATGAATGGATTCAAATACCTAATAAACAATAACAAAAAAAATTGTTGCTATTGCTATTCTTTGTATTTTTGTTGCCCTTTTGTTAAATTTGAATGAAATTGTGACATGGACAATCCGGAAAAAAATGGCCTGAATCAGGAAGCTGAAACCCTGAATGAAGTTGAACTCAACAATGAAGCCAATGCTGTTAAAACTCAGGCTGATGAGGCATTATTAATTGATGCTGCTTCAGATGCAGAGAAAATTGTGGCAGAGCCAAAAGTGCCTGCAAAGCGTGGCCGTAAGAAGAAAGAGCCAGAAGTAGAAGAAGTTCCTGCTGTTGAAGAAGCAGCTGCTCCCAAACGTGGCAGAAAAAAGAAAGAAGAACCCACAGACACTGAAGAATCTGTTGATTCACATAAGAAGTCAGAAATTGTTGATATTGAAGATAACAAGGATGAATCTTTGGAAAAAAAACCAAAAAAACAAGCATCTGACAAGGGAAAGGCAAATGACCAGAAATCTGACGTAGATGATGTTAAAACATTACTTGTAACTCCGGAAGAAACTGCACAAATGTCACTCCCCCAACTGCTTGAAAAAACAGCAGTAACTCTTGAGCATGATGATTTTAATCTTATTAAGGAAGCAATGATTTTGCTCAGAAATCGTTTTGAGCAACTGGAAAATGATTTTGAACAGATCGCTGTTGTATCAGAAGAAGAAGAAGAAGAACCAACAGATTTGCTGAGTGATGCTGAACAGCATCGCATATTGTGTGAGAATTTTAAAAATTTACTAAAAAAATATTCAAAACTCAGAAAGAAGCACAACGAAAAGCAGGAGGCTGAAAAACTTCGTAATTATGACCTGAAGAAACAGATTCTTGATGAGTTGAAAGAACTTGTTGAATCAGAGGAAACCTTGCAAAAGTCATGGGAAGATTTTAAACGGTTGCAGCAGCAATGGAAAGAGATAGGACATGTGCCTCCGGCAATGAATCAGGATTTGTGGAACAGTTTCAATCATTTGGTTGATTTGTTTCTGGATAAGGTAAAAATCAACAGGGAGTTGAGGGATTTGGATTACAGAAAAAATCTTGAGACAAAGACAGAATTATGTGAAAAAATTGAAGATTTGGTGCTTATGGAGTCCATGGACGATGCATTTAAGCGTCTTCATGAATTGCAGACACAGTGGAGAGAAACTGGTCCTGTTCCCTCTGAAAACAGAGAAGAAATCAACAGTCGTTTTGCCACAGCCATAGATCGGTTAAAGGAAAAGCGAAGAGAACAGTATGAATCATTCCGCAATCAACTTGAGGAAAATCTGGAACTAAAAAGGGCGTTGATTCTAAAAATGAAAGAACTCAATGAACAGGAAATTACAACAGCCAAAGCATGGGCAAAGAAAACCGGGGAGGTTGATGAATTGATGAACCTTTGGAAAAATGCAGGCCCTGTTCCCAGAAAGCATAATGAAACTGTGTGGGCTGAATTCAAAGAAGAAATGCAGGTATTTTATACAGAGAAAAAGAATTTCTTTGGCAAAATGAAAGATGAGTTGATGGAAAATTACAACCGCAAACAACTTTTGTGCAAGCAAGCTGAAAGCATGCAGGAAAGCAGCGACTGGAAAAAAACCACACAGGAGTTGATTGCCCTGCAAAATGAATGGAAAACCATTGGTGCTGTGCCACACAGATATTCCGACTCCATCTGGAAGAGATTCAGACAGGCCTGTGATGCATTTTTCAATCGCAAGCAGGAGTTTTTTGCCAATATTGATCAGCACGAAGAAGAGAATTTAAAACAAAAGCAGGAAGTAATTGATCAGATGCTTGCTTTTGAATTTGGAGAAAACAGCAAAGAAAATCTTGAATCAATCAGAAATTTTCAACGTCGTTTTTATGAAATTGGCAGGGTACCACTAAAACAGAAGGACAAAATTCAGAGTACGTTTCAGAAGGCGGTTGATGGATTACTGGATAAGCTAAAAATCAGCAGAGAAGAGAAGCGCCGATTTGACATGAAGCAGAAGTATGAAAACATGAGTTCATCTGTAAGTGGTCAGCAGGACATAAAAAAAGAGTCATTTGCCATTTCATCCAAAATTAATGGACTTGAGAGTGACATTCAGCTGTGGGAGAACAATATTTCATTTTTTGCCAAATCAAAAAATGCAGACTTGCTCACAAAAGAATTTCGTGATAAAATTGAAAAAGCAAAAGCAGAATTGTTGATTTTGAAAGAAAAGCAAAAAATGCTCAAAAGCATGATGTAAGTTTTGAAGAGAACCAATGGCGGATTTGCCAACACACACCCGCAAAATATTTCTTACTTCTAACTTCGAATGTTCAATTACATCGTTCTCTGACTTTGTTCCCCGTAATTCACTGAAAGTGAATGAAGGAGGAAAATACACCGAAGGTGGATGAAAGAGAATTCAATTATTCTTCTTACTTTTGTCTTTTGTCTTTTGTCTTTCATCATAAATGATTAATTTAAAGGAACATATCAAACTCACAGGTGTTTACACATTTTTTGCAGCATTTCCGGCCATACTGCAACTGATCGTGTATCCAATCATTGAGGGCAAAGACAGGCTTGGAGCAGAGGATTTTGGATATCTGGCCATTGCAGAGGCGATTGTGTCGTTTGTGACATTGTTTTGTGTTTTTGGCATGAATAGTGGCATATCAAGGTTTTTTTATGATGACAACAAAGTAAAATCCGATTATAAAAGTCTTATTTCTACAGTCTTCATTGGCGTTTTGTTCAGGGGTTTTCTTGTACTTATATTATTTTTCTTTTTTTCAGACTTTCTAGGGTCTTTTTTTATTGGCAGCCCTTTGCAAAACTTCAACGAGTACGGTACGAGCCTGGGTGTAGCAGGAATCAACAGGGCACTGATTGGGGTTGCAATAGCTCTTTTCAGACAAGAAAAACGTATTAAAGCGTTTGCAATTGTCACATTATTTTCTGGCGTTTTTAGAGCTTCATTCCAAATCTTAGGAATCTTTTACTTTGATATGAGTTTTATCGGATACTTTAAAGGTGCTGCAATAGGGGGAGGGATTGTCTCTGTTTTTCTCCTGGTTTTTCTTTTTATGGCATCTGGATTTTCCTTTAATCTAAAAAAAAGCAAAGAATTAAGAAATTTTTCATCTCCCATTTTTATATCTGAGTTTTTATTTTGGGGTATTCTGTTTGCTGATCGCTTTTTCTTATTAAATCGGCCAGACCAATTAGGAATTTATGATAATGCTTTGAAACTTGCAATAGGCATGCAATTTATTATACAAGGACTATCTGGTGCTATTCAGCCAGAAATATTTAAATTTCTTTCTTTGGGGTTGAAAAAGCACGAAATTGACGTTAAGAAGTTATCCAATCTTTTTATTGCTGAATCCATTGCAGTTGTAGCTTTTGCAATTATTCCAGCCATGCTGTTTATCAATTTCTTTTTTGAAACATCACTTACCATTTCAGCAAGTATAATTTGTATTGTATTTTCAAAATATATATTAATGTCTCAATACTATGTTTTTGCTTTTCCAGTTTTATATTCAAAAAAAACAAAATCATTCATCTATGTTAGTTTGGCAATGTTAACAATCAATATTGTTCTTAATTATTTTTTGGTTCCAATCTTTGGGTACTATGGATCTATCATAGCTTTTTTGAGTGCTTTCATTTTTCAGGTAATCACTTTTAGGATTATTCAAAACAAAATAATGCCCATAAAATGGAATCTCAGGAAGGTTTTTTTCTTCCCTCTAATTTTGGTTTTTCTTGCTGTCTGTCTTGAAATTTCAAAAGTCGTTACTGATATAAACCACTTCATTACATCCTCTGTTTTTTCGGGTTCAGCTATTTTGGGCTTATTCATTTTATACAGAAAAGAAATTTATGACTCCTATAAAAAAATACTAACAATGACTCTGACAAAAAAACACATAAATGACAATAACTAAACCACGTATTTTGTTTCTTTACGACTTCTATACTTCTTTTGTTAAAAAAGACATTGATTCTCTTTCAAAAAATTTTGATGTAGACGTTTATCATTTTAAATTTAAAAGAAAGACAGGCGTGCTTAAAGCCTATTTCTTTCAGTTTTTTTATTTACTTTTGACGGGCAACAAGTATGACTTGTATATAACTCAATTTGCTGGACATGTGAGTCTTTTTCCATCTGTTTTCAGCAAGTTTTTCAAAACAAAAAGTCTTATTCTGGTTGCTGGCACTGATGCTGCAAGTTTACCAGATATAAAGTATGGTAACAAGCAAAGATTCTTTCAAAAAATAGCAACTTCAATGTCTTTTAGGTTCTGTGATTTCATATCTCCATGTCATGAGTCACTGGTTGAGCAGGAATACACATACGATGAAATGGGAGCACCAAAACAGGGATATCATGTTTTTTACAAATCCAGCCGAAATAAACATCATTTATCTATTCCCTATGGGTTTAACGGTGATTTTTTTAAACGAAACCATGATGTAGAAAGAAAAAAAATGTCCTTTTTAACTATTGGAAATCTCAGTGTTAAAACTTTGTTTCTGAGAAAAGGATATGACTTAATTATTGAATTAGGCAGAAGAGTGCCAAATTTAAGTATCACTCTTGTGGGCGCACCAAAAAACTACTTATTACCCAACCTCCCTGAAAACATTAAGCTTCTGCCTTACCTAAATCATGAAGAATTAATTAATGTCTTTTCCGAACATCAATTTTACTTTCAACTTTCTTTAATGGAAGGCTTCCCAAATGCTTTGTGTGAGGCCATGCTTTGTGAGTGTATACCAATTGGATCAAATGTCTCTGGAATTCCTGAAATAATTAACAATACAGGGTTTATTCTTAAAAAAAGAAAAATCGAAGATCTTCAGAAAATTATTGATTCAATTCCCAATGATTCCTTTGCGCTTGAATCTCTGGGACAAAAATCCAGACAAAGAATACTAGATAATTATTCTTTAACTACACGTGAGCATTTGCTTTCAAAATTAATTCATGAGCTTATAAGTTATCAAAAAACCTAACAAACACTTAAATTAAATTTTATTTAGTTTTGCAACATAAAATTTATTAAAAATGTCAAACATTTTTTTCCGGGCAATTCGTTTTCCTTTCAGGATTTTTGGATACGATGTTATTAAAAAACATATTCCTGACCCAGTTATTGATAAAGACGAGGTCTTTCTTAAGCTATATTCAATCTGTAAGCCTTATACAATGACGTCAAAGGAAAGAATGTATGCTTTATACAAAAGCACAGAGCACATTGCAAAAAAGAATTTACCCGGAGACATCGTTGAATGTGGCGTCTGGAAGGGAGGAAGCACTATGCTTATAGCTTTAACTTTATTACACTTTAACAACAAATCAAAAAAAATCTATCTCTATGACACCTTTGAAGGAATGTCTGAACCAACAGATGATGATTTTTCTCTTGACAAGAACGTAAATGCAAAACATTTCTGGAAAAAAAAGAAAAAAGAGAATATTAATTTGTGGTGCTTCGGTTCTCTGGAAGAAGTTCAACAGAACATGTTCTCAACTCAATATCCCAAAGATCAACTGGTTTTTGTAAAAGGAAAGGTTGAAGAAACAATCCCTGAAATCATTCCCGAGAAAATCTCTCTTCTAAGGCTTGACACTGACTGGTATGAATCTACCAAACATGAATTGATTCATTTATTCCCTGTTTTGCAGCAAAATGGTGTTTTAATCATTGATGACTACGGACACTGGGCTGGTGCAAAGAAAGCTTGTGACGAATATTTTGCTGACAATCCATTATTGTTGAACAGAATTGACTATACAGCAAGAATTGCTATAAAATAAGTAGCTTTTTTAGCGTTTTTCAGCAACAACAAAATAACCCAAAGGAAATTTTTCAGAAGTTTTATTTGAAACTTTTCTTCCAATTTTTGTTTTCACAAATTGAAAACAGCTCCATTGTGCAAAAAGAGCAACGGGAACTCCAATCAGTGGAATTTTTTTTGCGTTTTTGGCAAAAACATCTGCCAAAACCTCAGGAGACCCTCCAATTGTTTCAAAAATTAAAACCTTGAAACCAGCCAAAGCAAGAATTGATTCAAGCGCATATCTTGTATATCTGAAATAATCATGAGGTGTCTCGTGAAGACAATACATAAATGGCACGTTCATTATTAAGACTCCCTCGGGCTTCAGTATTCTGTAAATTTCTCCTATCAATTGTTCAGGCAATCTTATATGTTCTAAAACGTCTGATAACAATGCTGTATCAAACAGAGAGCCTTCAAATTGAAAAGGTTCATTTAAATTCTGAAAAACGTCAACATGCTTCATCTCATGAAACGAATCATTCCAGTCAACACACACATTTTCAGATACATAGGCCTTGTATGTTCCATACAAAGGAACTTGTCCACAACCGATATCAATCAATCTCCCTTTACAATATACAGGCAGATACTTGTCAAATTTTTTTGCAATGAGGTTTACCGATAATCTTGAACCAATATCCACATTTTTTTTGTTCCTAGAAACTCTCAGCTTTTTGTTTCTAATAACAAATTTTGTTGGCTCCCAATTATCCTTTTTTTGCATTTCACTGTTCTGGCATCGGAATGAGTTTCCGGTAAAAAATTTATTGTTTCTGATTCTTTCTTTTCTCAGCGAATCTAAAACTTATACATATTATCATCTATCAGTTTATCCGCTATTCGCCTTCTTGCTTCTTTTACATTTACCCCTTTGATGCAACACAATGATTTCACTGCTTTGGCAAGTTTTTCTGCATCTGCCCCTTCATATGTTGAATATGCTGCGTCTAATCCCCACTGCCGAATCTTTCCGTTGGCATCATTTAAAAATACATCCAGCATATCTTTGTATAATACAACAGCTTCAGCTCCTTTCATCATTTCAAGTTTTTCAACTCTCAGAGCAAGTGATTCTGCTATATACAATTCCATGATGATATCTGCAATGTTGTTCATCACCTCCTGCTCTTGCACCAACTGTTTGCCAAAATGTTTGTAGGCTGCATTGGAAAGAAGCAAAGCAATCTTTTTATAGCTCTTAATGCAACAATACTTTTCTTCATAATATCCAACACCCTGTGCCTTGCATCCACATTCAAAGTTCCCTTCATTCCAAAGTTTTTCTGCTTCTCCAAACAAATCATAATCCCCTTTCATGGCACGTTTCATTGCTGTATCTGAAACCAAAAGACGATTGATTTCATTTGTGCCCTCAAATATTCTGTTGATTCTTGAATCACGATAACCCCGTTCAATATTCATTTCTGCCGAATATCCCATGCCTCCGTGAATCTGAACACCTTCATCAGCCACATAATCTAAAACTTCAGAACCATATACTTTTAATATGGCATCCTCAACAGCATAATGACTGATGGCCTCAATGGTTGCACGTCCGTAATCTTCATATTGTGTTTTGTACTCCTCAAGCAGCAGATCAATGTCTTTGCTCACTCTGTAAATGGCAGATTCATGTGCAAATGTGCGAATAACCATCTCGGAAAGCTTATATTTAATGGCTCCGAATGTGGAAATCAGTGAACCAAACTGTTTGCGCTCATTGGCATATTGTACAGATTGGTCAATTGCCTGCTTTGAAGCTCCAATCACATTGGCCCCAAGTTTCATACGACCCATATGCAGAATACTTAATGCTATTCTGAATCCTTCTCCTCTTTTTCCAAGGAGATTTTCAACAGGTACTTTCACATCATTATAATAAATCTGTGCCGTTGATGATCCTTTGATTCCCATTTTATGTTCATCGGGACCAATCACAACACCTTCCTGCACTGATTCAACAATAAAGGCACTGAGCACCCTGTCGTTGTCAATTTTTGCAAATACCACCTGTGTATCACTAAACCCTGCATTGGTAATCCACATTTTCTGTCCGTTGAGAATGTAGTGTGTTCCTTCAGCATTGAGCGTTGCATGAGTTTTCCCCGAATTGGCATCGCTACCTGCACCTGGCTCTGTTAGACAATAGGCTCCTATAAACTCGCCTGAAGCAAGTTTTGTAACATACTTCTGCCGCTGCTCTTCATTTCCGTAATACATAATTGGTAAAGTGCCAATACCACAATGACACATAAATGCAACTGAGAAGGAGTAGCCAGAACCAACAACTTCTGCTGCCAGCATCTGTGTTACAAAATCCTGCCCAAAACCACCCAGTTCTTCTGGTATAGAAATTCCCATCAAACCCAACTCTCCGGATTTCTTTAATATTTCCTTCATCAATTCACGGTCTCCCTTGTCCAGTGTGTCAAGGTGAGGATATACTTCTGTTTCAATAAATGAACGTACAGTGTCAGCAATCATTTTTTGTTCTTCACCAAATTCCTCGGGAATAAACACATCATGTGCTGTTACATCTTTTACTAAAAATTCACCACTTTTCAGCTTTACTGTTGATTCCATGTTGTTGTTTTTATGTTTTCAGGTTTGCAAAATTACAAAAAAAAATAATGATGAAATTTTTCTTCTTTTAATGACTAAATCAATTATTTGTTCCTGAATAAAATCTCAGCAATATAAAGCCATAAACAATTGTTGTTTCTCACACAATTGAGTGTTTGTTTCTGTTGGTATTTATTAGTTTTTAATACACCTCACAGACATGGCATATTTTTTATCAGCCTGAAATTTCTGAAACATTGCATCATATGCGTTTGCATAGAAATACATAGCAAACTCATCAGATACAGAAGTTGAAGTCCAGAAATAAGCAGCTGTGCCAAGTCCCATGTAGGCAACTCCATTATTGAAACCACCGGGTAGCATTGTAAAGTCATACTCATCGGTTGCAGCAGTATTGGGACTAACCCAATGCGCCGTTCCTTCTTCTTTGAGAAAACCTCCGGCCAACTCGCCTCCTGTATTACTTTTCAATGTTGCCCAGTCTGTTTCGGTTGGCATTCGCCATCCTTCAGGACATAATTTTCCGGTGTTGACAGCACCCCAGTTGTATAAACAGCCATAAGTTGTTTTATGAGCTGCATTGTCTTCGTACCACCCAATTCCGGCGGTTGTTGGACATGTGCTTCAACTGAATTCAGAAAGATTCAGAATGGCAGTTCCGTCACTGAGTTTGGTTGTCTTCAGGTTCTCTGCCATCCAAACCTGATTGCCTATTGTTACAATTTTGTAAACATTGCCCTCAATATCTGTCACTGTTGTAGGTGCGGGCGGAACGATTGGGTCCGTATCATCATCGGCATCCTTCTTGCAGGATGTGAGAATGATGGGAAACACAAACAGTAATATCAGCAGATACAACTGAATGCTTGTGAATTTTTTCATAATGTCTGGTTTTTTTATGTTTTTCAAAAATACAACTATTTTTTTACTTTTTTAAAATTTTAAAAAAAAAAAAATGTGCAACATATAAAATTATTAAATAAATTTGTAAAAAAAATCTATGAAAAAACACACCCTTACAATTTTATTTGTTTTAACAATGGGAGCATCCCTTTGCCAAAATCTGGACAGCCTTTTATTGTTGCACTATCCCTTTTCAGGCAATGCCAATGATGCAAGTGGAAACGGGTTTCACGGAACTGTGTATAATGCAACCCCTGCAGATGACCATCACGGAAACCCTAATCAGGCTTATTATTTCAACGGAATTGACTCTTATATTGAATTTCCAAACAATTATATTTTAAAACCACCATTGCCTCTTTCAATATCATTATGGATAAAGATAGAAGATTCTGCCGATTCCAATACCAGAGCGCTTACAACATCCTATTCAATAGACAGTTACAATGGTATTTTACTTGCAACACATGGGCCAGTTGGAACCGGTTATGGTGACGGAACCCCCAACAACACAGGTCCTGAAAGTCGAAGGTCGAAAGTAGGAACTACAACTCTGGAACTTAATCAGTGGTATTTTATTATTATTATTATTCGTGGCCCACAGGATATGGATATTTATGTTAACTGTGAAAATGATGGAGGAACATATTCAGGCACAGGAGGGAGTTTATCATATAATTCAAGCCAGGATGCCTGGGAAGATATGACATGAGACTGCATCCACCCAGTTATTTCAAAGGCTATCTTGATGAGTTCAGATACTGGGCACGAGCACTAACTCCTGAAGATATCACATTACTTTGTGATCCCGCAGGCATTGAAGAATCATCATCGGTACATAATCAACTTCTGGTATTTCCAAATCCTGCAGATGATATTTTGCATGTGGAAACAGCAATGCCCCTTGGTTTTTTCAAATACAGGATTGTCAATATTCTGGGTAAAACCATTGATTCAGGCATAGTTCAGCAAGATGAAGCATCTGAAATTCAAATATCAGAGATTCCCTCAGGAATGTACGTGATCCTTATTAATGACGGAACAAAGGAACATTCTGCCCGATTTATTAAGAAATAAACCAACATCAACTTTTATGAAGAAAAAGTGCCTGGCAGTAAGCTTCCTTTTAATTATTTCTGCTTATTCATGTTTTTCACAAAACCTGGACAGCATGCTGCTGCTCTACTATCCCTTCAATGGCAATGCCAATGATGCAAGCGGAAACGGATATCATGGAACAGTTTTCAATGCAACTTTAGCAGATGACCGGTTTGGAAATCCAAACAGTGCCTATTATTTTAACGGGACAAACAGCTATATAAATTTTCCAAATGTAGCAGCACTGAAACCCCCTCTCCCCGTTTCTTTTGCCATGTGGGTAAATCCGCTTACTCTTAACATAACAAATCAGGCTTACATTTTTAACTCCTCCTTTGATACTGACACATATAGTGGTGCAATGTTAAATCTTTTTCCAGGGCAACCTGTTGTCAGTACCGGTTATGGAGGAGGAATTCCCGGGACTACAGGACCCAACAACAGAAGAACAAAATTTGGAACAACAAATTTTCTAACAAACACATGGTATTTTATTGTTTGCGTCATACGAGGACCTCAGGATATGGATATTTATGTGAATTGCCAAAATGATGGAGGCTGGTATGATGGAACTGGTGGCCCCCTTGTTTATGGATCAGGACCAGGAACGATGGGACGAAGTGATCTTCATTTTACTTCTACAATCTACTTTCATGGATATATAGATGAAGTTAGATACTGGAACCGTGCACTCACACAGGCTGATATTGATTTGATGTGTAGTCTTCAGGCTGATGCAGGTACTGATGCTTCAATCTGCTCCGGTGACTCTGTTCAACTTGGGGGAACACCTGCTGCCACCAACGGAACACCTCCCTACTCCTACACATGGTCTCCTTCTGCCGGGCTGAATAATCCCAATATTCCAAACCCCATGGCATCACCAAATGTGACTACAACATACACATTGTTTGTTCAGGATAATTTTGGAGTAACCGACTCTGATGCTGCAATTGTTACTGTTAACCAAAGTCCTGTTGTCGAAATGGAATCATCTGTTACTTTCTGTGAAACGGAATCTGTTACCCTTGATGCCGGATCAGGACATGATTCATATTTTTGGTCAACTTCTCAAACAACACAAACAATTTCTGTTTCCTCTCCTGGCACATATTCGGTTACTGTAAGCAACAGCAGTGGGTGTACTGCTTCGGCACAGATTATTGCCACAGGTGTTTCTCAATATGATGCCACTATTCTCACTACTGGCCCTTTTTGCGATGATGTTGTATTTGTGAATTTACAAAGCGCACACCCGGGTGGACTATGGAGCGGAGACGGTATCATTGATGAGAATAACGGGTATTTTAATCCTTCATTACATGGGGTGGGAGATTATCTGATTACTTATGAAATTCCTGATCCATGCGGAAACAGTGATTCTGTTATTATTACTGTTGAGGACTGTACTGTTATTTTGCCTCATATTTATGTTCCAAATGTCTTCTCTCCCAACGGAGATGGTGAAAATGATGTGCTTTTTGTGAGAGGAGAAGGGATTCAGTATATTGAGTTTATCATCTACAATCGCTGGGGAGAACAAATATTTATCACCAATGACATCAACAAGGGATGGGATGGCACTTATAAAGGAAAAATGTGTGATCCTGCAGTTTTCACATATATTGTTAATGCCACATTTACAAACGGAGAAAAAGTTGTAAAATCGGGCAATGTGACGCTGGTGAGATAAATTAAATTTTTGAAAAATGAAAAAAATTCTGACAAGTCTTGTTTTCTTATCTTTCCTGATAACAGGATTTTCACAAAATCTGGACAGCATGCTGCTGCTCTACTATCCCTTCAATGGCAATGCCAATGATGCAAGCGGAAACGGATATCATGGAACAGTTTTCAATGCAACTTTAGCAGATGACCGGTTTGGAAATCCAAACAGTGCCTATTATTTTAACGGGACAAACAGCTTCATTGAGTTTCCAAACATTGCCGCTTTAAAACCTCCATTGCCTGTTTCATTTGCCTTTTGGGTAGAAATAGTTGAACATGAGCAATATTACACAAGTATGTTTAGAACAGATTATGTTGAAAACAGATACACCGGGGTGTTTGTCAATATGATGTCTGGTTCTTGGGCTATTGCTATTAATTATGGCGATGGCACTCCAAACATTACAAACTCCACAACCAGAAGAACAAAGATTGGTACTACTACCCTTAATCTAAATCAGTGGTATCATGTAATATGCATTGTAAGAGGACCCACAGATATGACAATATATATAAATTGTGTTGATGATGGAGGATTTTATAATGGAAGTGGAGGCCCTTTAGTTTACAGTTCCAGCTCTGGCAATATTGGCATTAATGATATTGTAGGGTCATCCCCCTGGTATTTCAAAGGCTATCTTGATGAATTTCGTTACTGGAACCGTGCACTCACACAAGCGGACATTGATTTGATGTGTGCCATGAATGTGGATGCAGGCAATCATATTACCATTTGTGAAGGAGATTCTGTGGTTATTGGAGGTCTGCCTTCTGTGGAGGGTGGAACTCCTCCCGTATCATGGGAATGGACACCAGCAACCGGTCTCAGTGACCCATTTGCACAAAACCCAACAGCATCTCCCTCTACAACAACAACATACACAATTCAGGCAACTGATTTTTTTGGTTTTGTTGAAACTGATTCTGTAACAATAACTGTGATGCCATGGGAAGATGCCTCCATTCTGCCGGTCGCTGATTATTGCAACAATCATAACATTGACACACTCCTGTCTGTTCAAACTGGAGGACAATGGTGGGGAACAGGAATCACCGACCCACTCTCCGGTGAGTTTTCTCCCGCTGTGGCAGGCACAGGAACTCACACTGTTTTCTATGGTATTCCCGGACTATGTGGCGACA
>CAZGIW010000070.1:0-21290 GCA_964526285.1 uncultured Bacteroidales bacterium
ATGTGATTTTTACAAACAACAAATATCCCCGGTCAAAAGAATATCCTGAAAAACATATTGGTGCCACTGTAAAAGATGGAGCAACCATAGGCACCGGCAGCATTGTAGTGGGGGAAATCACCATCGGAAAAAATGCAATGATTGGAGCAGGCAGTGTAATTACAAAAGATATCCCTGACAACGAACTCTGGGTTGGAAATCCGGCTCGATTTGTCAGAAAAATTGAAAAACAATGATTCCATTTCTCAACCTTCAGAAAATAAATTCTCTGTATGCTCATGAACTCAAACAAGCTGCAGAGGATGTCATTCGCTCCGGCTGGTATCTTCTTGGTGAAAAAGTGAAACAATTTGAATCAGAACTGGCTCAATACACTGGTGTACAGCATACTGTTGGCACCGGAAATGGACTTGATGCCCTGAGCCTCATTCTTCGTGCATACATGGAAACAGAAGTAATGAAAGAAGGTGATGAAATTATTGTCCCTGCAAACACATATATCGCAAGCATTCTGGCCATAACCCATAACCGGCTGAAAGCAGTTTTAACCGAACCCGACATCAACACATACAATCTTGATATTTCACTCGTTGAACAGAAAATCACAAAACGAACAAAGGCAATTATGGTCGTGCATCTCTATGGGCAAACATGCTGGAGTGACGAGTTGGAGCAAGTTGCACAAAAACATAACCTGATAATCATTGAAGATAATGCTCAGGCAATAGGCGCAGAATGGAACTCAAAAAAAACTGGATCACTTGGCCATGCAGCTGCTTTCAGCTTTTATCCCGGCAAAAATCTGGGCGCATTGGGCGATGCAGGTGCAGTGGCAACAAATGACAATACTCTTGCCGAAGTGGCGAGAACCCTTGGCAATTACGGCAGCAGTCAAAAATACGTCAACCAATTTCAGGGATACAACTCCCGCATGGATGAACTACAAGCCGCTTTTCTCTCAGTAAAACTCAAATATCTTGACAAAGAAAACCAAATCCGAAGAGAAATTGCAAACTACTACCTCGAAAACATAAACAACCCAAACATCATCCTTCCAACACAAAACACAAAACACACCTGGCACCTTTTCGTAATCAGACATCCAAAACGCGATGCCCTGCAAAAATTTCTCATGCAAAATGGAATTGAAACCCTCATCCACTACCCTATCCCTCCTCACAAACAAAAAGCATACAGCCAATGGAACCCCCTAAGTCTTCCCATTACGGAACAAATTCACAACGAAGTTCTGAGCTTACCTATCAGTCATGTTCTCGATGATTCGGAAATTGAACATATTGTAACAACAATCAACAAATTTAAAGGCTGATTTGAATACTCACCAGCAACAGTCTTCTTACCGACAAATTGTGAAAGCCACTTCATTGTTTGGGGGTGTCCAGATTTTCCAGATTATAATTCAAATAATTAAATCCAAGTTTATTGCCGTTTTGCTGGGCACATCAGGAATGGGAATTTACGGACTTCTCAATACCACCATAGGGCTGATTGGTGGAATAACAAATTTCGGACTGGGAACAAGTGCTGTTAAAAATGTTGCTGCTGCTAATGGCACTGGAAATATTACTCGTGTATCAATTGTAATAACCGTACTAAGAAGGTGGGTATGGATTACCGGCCTTGCGGGGATGATTATAACAATTGCAACTGCCCCCTGGCTCAGCAGAATTACATTCAACAGCTCTGAATATTCATGGGCATTTATCTGGATTAGTGTTTCTCTGCTTTTCAGGCAATTGAGCACTGGACAACTGGTTATACTTCAGGGATTGAGAAAACTAAAATTACTTGCAAAAGCAAATCTGGCAGGCAGTATTCTTGGACTCGCAGCAACCGTACCCATGTATTATTTATGGGGAATTAACGGTATTGTCCCTTCAATAATTGCAACAGCAGCAATGACATTGCTGGCCTCATGGTTCTATTCTCAAAAAGAAAAAACTAAAAAAGTCAGAGTTTCGAAAATCCGCACTTATGCTGAAGGAAAAGAAATGCTTCGGATGGGAGCAATAATTAATATTTCTGCTCTGATAACACTATTATCGTCATACTTAATCCGTGTTTTCATTGGATATAAAGGCAATATTCACGATGTTGGACTGTTTGTTGCAGGAATTGCTATTGTTGAGAGTTATGTGGGAATGATATTTACAGCAATGGGGAAAGATTATTACCCTAAACTTTCTGAAACCATCAACAATACTGAAAAAACAAAAAAACTTGTAACCCAGCAGGCTGAAATATCAATTTTGATTATCGCCCCGGTCATTGTCATATTCTTCCTTTTTTCAGACTCCATTATTGAGCTGCTCTATTCAAAACAATTCTCTTTAATTACCACCATGATTGCGTGGGCGATTCTGGGAACATTTTTCAGAGCAACATCTTGGTGTATGGGTTTTATGATTATAGCCAAAGGGGATTCGTCTCTTTTTCTGAAAACCTCAATTTCATTTAATTCCCTATTTCTGATTAACAATATTGTAGGATATACAATTTATGGACTTGAAGGACTAGGAATATCATTCTTCCTAAACTATATTATTCATTTTTCAGTTCTACTAATTCTAACAGGTAAAATTTATAAATTTCTTTTCGAAAAGAAATTCTTTCTTCTTTTTACACTAGGTTTTTTTCTTTGCTTGTTGGCATTTGGCTCCTCATTTTTAAAAAACGAAATGATATTGAGATACAGTACCGGAGGATTCATAGTTGTTCTAACTTTGATATTTTCATGGATAAATCTGAATAAAAAACTTGACATCAAAGACATGCTTAAAAGATTAATAAAATAGAAATTTTACAAAGCCTATAAATAAAATGAAAAGATTCAGACATTTACTTTCAATAAACTGGAGAAAAACAGTTTACTTTAACTTTAAAATGTTTTCATTCAGAAATGCATTGAAATTTCCGTTTATTTTTTACGGAAAGGTAAAATTCAAAAGTCTGAAAGGAAAAATAATTTTTGAATCGCCCATTGAAAAAGGAATTGCAAGGTTTGGGAAAAATCTTGAACTGATTTCTCAAAGAAGTAATGTGAGCGAACTTAGAATTGACGGAACTCTAAAAGTAAACGGAAACTTTATTGTTGGGAATGATTTTGCAATACATATTACAACAAATGCCTGCATGAAAATAAGCGGAGGTTCATATTTCGGACACAGAACAAGAATAATCTGTACCAAACTTATCAAACTCGGCCAATTTTTCAGATTTGGTTTCGATTCTATAATTTCTGACTCCAATTATCATTTTATTCATAATACAGAAAAAAATACAGTTTCTGAAAAGAATGGAACAATCGTCATCAATGACAACTGCTGGGTGGGCGGCAGGTCAACAATCCTTAAAGGAACAGTTACTCCAACAAACATAATCATTGCGTCAAACAGCCTGCTTAACAGAGATTACACCTCAGATATTAAGGAAAACTCAATGATAGGAGGCATTCCTGCAAAACTAATCAAAACCAATGTGGCAAGAATTATGGATACAAAACTTGAAAGAAAAATTGAAATCTATTTTGCAAATAACCCAAACATGTTTGAGTGCAAGTTGGATGAGCTGATTTAATTATAGCACCCTTCACCCTTTTGTTTAGAGAGACTCAATAAACACAACAACTGAGACTACAAATAATCCAATGCAAAAACCCAATTTAATTTCGGTAATTGTTGCAACTTACAACCATGAAAAATACATCAGACAATGCCTTGATGGTATTCTCATGCAGCAAGGTTCATTCTTACTCGAAATTTTGGTTTGGGATGATTGCTCAGCTGACAACAGTTTCAAAATTATCAGAGAATATGAACAAAAGCATCCTCATATTATCAGAGCCGGAATCACAAACCAAAATATCGGCCTTATTAAGAATTTCATTCAACTGATTGAAAAATGTTCAGGAAAATACATAGCACCATGCTCCGGAGATGACTACTGGAAAGATCCTGAAAAATTGCTTAAACAATTTAATTTTCTTGAATCTAATCCTGATTTTGGCATTGTACATACTGATATTGATGCTCTGTTTGAAAAAAGTAAAAAAACAATTCCTTCTTTTCACAAACACCAGAAAAGAAAATTCAACACAATCAGTTCTTTTCAGGAAATGCTCAATCAGGGATGCTTTTCCATGATTACAGCCATGTTTAAAAAACAATTAATTGATGAATATATTTCAGCAATTAAACCACAGTCAAAAAACTGGTCATCAGAAGATTATCCTTTCTTTATTTATTCATCAATAAACTCAAAAATACACTATTTCCCCGAAAGCACTGCTGTTTACAGAATAAGAAAAGGAAGCATCTTCCACAGTGAAACACTTTCAAAACATGCTGATTTCCTTAGAAATAATATGTATATTGAAGTTTTCTTCGCTGAAAAATATCACTTAGGTATTCAGAACAAAAATTTAGCATCCAGAATTTTTCATAATAAAAACCTCTATATAAGCTTTTTACAAAGCAGTCCTTCACGATCAAAAATATCGCTTATCTATTTGAAAAACAACAATTTGTTAAGTTTCAATAACAGAATTTATCACTTCATGTCTATTTGCAAGCCAGCGAAAACTCTTTTCCTTTTAATCAGAAAAATCAGAAACAGTTTTTCCAAAACACTGTAAACATGGACAATATTACAATATCTGTCATTATACCGACTTTCAACTCTATAAAACATATTGAGAAATGTTTGAATTCTGTTTATTCTCAATCAAAACCTGCTGATGAAATCATTGTTGTTGATGATGGTTCTAATGACGAAACCTGCAAATTAATTCAAGAGAAATATCCAAAAGTCAGAATCGTAAAACAAGAAAACAGCGGACCTGCAAAAGCAAGAAACAATGGAGTTTCTGTAGCATCATGCAAATACATTGCTTTTCTCGACTCAGATGATTTTTGGGATGAGGAACACCTGAAAAATCTCAGCTCTGTTTTTTATTCATATCCTCATATAAAATGGGCTGCCACTCCATACAAAATTCATGAAAAAAATAAAATAATTCTTATTCAGCCCCATATATCTCAGGGAGTAATTCAATATTTTGACTTTGCATACAAAACTCCATTTGTCTGGACTGGCTGTGTAATGTTTGAAACCGAAGCAATCCGTTCATTGAATGGCTTTAATGAAATCTACTCCAGAGGTGAAGATATTGACCTTTGGTTCAGATTTGCAATGAAATTTCCTTTAACAGGAATAACTACATCTCCTACAGCCAATTATATTAAATCATCTCTAAGCCTAACAAATAAAAGATCCTCTCCTGATATTTTTGTCAGCAGAATCAATAATACTATCAGTTACATGCTCAACTCAGACAAGCCGTATCATACTGGAGCTGTAAAACTTATAAATATTTGGATACGAAAACTCCTTGTTGAAATTCTCAAAAAAAAACAATGGAATACTGTCAGAAATTTGAAAGTGCCAAAAACATTACTGAACTCAAATAACAAAGCATTAATCTCATTTTGTAAGTTATTCTCAAAAAACAGTGAATAAAAAATGAAACGATTCAGCCCTTTGAGCTTTATTCTGCTAATTCCTGTTATCAATACAATTGCTGACTCAACTCAAGGGTTTTTTGACAAGACATTGTATAGCCCTGGCTACCTGAGAGCAGCAATTATTCTTATTTTTATAGTTGCTTATTTTAAAAGATATTTTAAAACAAACATCATAAACCAAACCATATTAATCAACATCATCTACTTTTCTATTCTTCTCTTCCTTTCTTCAAATTTTACTTTAAGCCTTATTCATTTTTTAAAATTCAGCATTGCATCACTGATGTTTGCTGTGGGATATCACTACATCAATACACCTGAAAAAATAATCAAGCTGGCTCATTCTTTTTTCTATTGTTTGATTATTTGTATAGTTTTTATTGCTATTTCAAATATTTTTGATATCGGCTATTACGACTATGCCGAAGACACATTGCTTTTCGGAATGGCTAGGGTGAACATCACCAAAATAATGGCAGTTTTCCTGTTAACTTCTCCATTGCTTTTCATAAAAAAAACAAACAGAAAAAAAAGAATTTTTATGGTTTGTATAATCGCTGTAAGTATGATCCTTGTCCTGATAGGTGTAAAACGTACTGCTATCACTGCGATGTTTGCAGGCCTTATTCTCTACTTGTACTTCACTCCATACAAAACAAAATTTACAAGATATATTATTCTTCTTTTATTGCTTCTTGCTATAACTTCTCCGCTGTATCACGAAACTCTTTCAAAATCATTTGAATCAAGAAAAGAAGAAGGGCGTTTTGATTTTGAGAGTTTTCAGGAACAGGATGGCAGAACAATGGAAATTGACATGACTCTTGATGCTTTTGTGAACGGGAAAATTTCATACAAACTTTTCGGTGCTCAAATTTTCAATAGCCCCTATTATTTTAAAACACACCGAATGCTGCACACCGATTACACAACAGTACTTGCTGGCAGCGGCATCATCGGACTGATTATTTATCTGCTTGTTTATTATCTCATGCTTTCAAAAACCTTTAAAATCAGAAAACTTTCCAGAGGGGACAACCTCATTCTCAATATTTTAGCAATAAATATCAGTTTGATTTTTGCACTGATTATTTTGGGAATTGCTGGAACAATTCAGGAAATCAGCATCAGAGCAGCTGTTTTTCTATTTTGCGGTGCAGCATTAAACACATCCGCTAATCTTCTTATTAAGAAACAATCTGATAATCAAAACAAAACCCAATGATATTTACTTTTCTGGGGGACATTGCTTTTAACGGAATCATTAGTGAAAGAGCTGAACTGAACAATCTCAGATATACTCAGGTTGCTCAAATACTGAAGGAGTCGGAAATGGTTTTTGCTAATCTTGAAGCACCTGCAAAAAAAGACAATACATTTAATGAACATAAAAGCATCATCCAATATAGCTTGACTGAACCAACAACAGATCTTCTTAAGATGCTCAATATCAAATGTGTATCTCTGGCAAACAATCACATATTTGACTGTAAGATGTCAGGGCTGAAAGAAACTATCAGTATTCTGGAAAGAAACAATATACTGTTTTCAGGTGCAGGATGGCTGCCACAACATCTTGAGCCTGCTTTTTTCCAAAAAAACAATAAAAAATTTGCCTTTATGGCATATGTTGATAATTGTACAAATCACCACTTCCATCATTTCCCTCAGCTCCTTGTCAACATTTTTAATACTGAAAAAGTATGCAATGACATTCAGAATATCAAAAATCAGGTTGACTTCATTATCTTAAGCCTGCACTGGGGTGTTGACTATTCCTACTATCCTGATCCAATGCAAATAGAAACAGCACAAATACTCACTGATGCCGGAGCTGATTTCATTATGGGGCACCATCCCCATACGATTCAACCATACAAATCAATTGAAGACAAACATGTTTTTTTCAGCCTTGGAACTTTTACTTTCGGAGATTTTACTATAAAAAAAAATAAACCACAGGCCCTTTTCAGAAAAACAAAACATGGGATTATGGTCCACTACAACTACAATGAAAAGGTCATAAACTTCTCTTCCATTCGTGAAAAAAAAGGAAATTTTATTACAATAACCCAGCGAAATTATCAGAAATGGAATATTTATAAGTGGAAATTATTTAAAATCAGATACTCATCTGTTTTTATGAACAAATTATTTTTATTTAAAGAAAGGGTTATTGACAGGGTATATGAGTATTTCTTCGGTTATTATCAAAAGCCTTTCAAAAGACTGTTTCAGTTCGGTAACTTAAAAAAAATTCCAAAACTTTTTCGTAACACACAATAATGAACACTAGATTTATCATCTGCAATTATCAGAATTTACAGGAAGAATTTTTAGATTTACCTGTAAAACTCACTGTTTCAAGAGATGTAAACATTCTTCTCTCACAAAGTGTTACAAACAAAGATGGTATTTACGTAGCTATTGACGGCTTTGTATGCCCTGTAAACTCAATATTTCACAAATACCATCTCTTTTCTCAGGAAGATCTGATTATTGAACTATACTCAACATATGGTGAAAACTTTATTCAATATGTAAAAGGGTTCTTCGTTATTGTTATTATCACTCCTGAAAAAGTATTGATTGTCAATGACATTCATTCTGTGAAGCGCTTTTACTACTCAAACAAAAGCAACAGATATTTTATTACAAATGACCCAATGATGCTCAAGCATCTTGACAAACTCAATCCAAATCCTTATGCCGCTCCAATGTTGGCTGCATTTCAGCATTTTGTTGAAGGATATACTTTGTTTGAAGATGTATTTTACAGCAAACCGGCTTCAATCTTCTTTGCAGAAATGAATCAACTGAAAATGCAAGAGTATCTGGACATTGATTACTTCGCTGGGCTTAGCAAACAAAAAATCACTATTAATGATTTCATGAGCGAGTTTCAAACCAGCATACATAATCAATTCAGTTTTCTTAATTGTAAAAAGCCTGCTCTAACATTGAGCGGCGGAAGAGACACCAGAACCATTCTGGCTACACTACTCCGGCAAAACATATCACCCCATTGCTTCTCCTATGGCAATCCAAAAAGTATGGACAACCAAACAGCCACAAACATTGCAGATAAACTAAAACTGGATTATCACAACTTTCATATAGAAAACCTGAATTGCGAAAATTATGATACAATTGCCTTTCAGCTTTTCAGAAATGCAAATCCATTCATTCACCTTCATCGTACATATAGAATGCATGCTGCAATTGAAGCCGAAAAACAAATATCTCCTGACATTATCTACACAGGATTTATGGGGGGTGATTATATAATGGGTGAAAGTTTTAATGATTATATTATCACTGAATTCCTGAGACGCTATCTCACTTACAAAGAATCTGAAAATGAACTTTTCAAATCAATTTTTTCAAAACATTTTATTATTACAAAAAACCATCATATTGATTTTGTAAAAACAATTCTTAAGAAATTGAAACTCCGCCATCAGGTTTTTGACAAAATGAGCGAGTACAGAATCGTACATCAAATTATCGGTTGTACTCATGATATTCAAGACCTTAATATATTTATGAATGAAAAATCTTTCGTTTCAGCACCCTTTATGGACAGAGATATAATGAGCCTGCTTTTTGCTTCAGAATTCTCAATGTTTTTCAATTCAAAACACTCAAAAAATCCATTTGCAAGACTGAAAGGAGGAGAACTGCAATGTACAATAATCAAACATTTATCTCCGCAACTTGCAAGTATTCCCTTTACAAATAGATATACTCCTGACGATGTGCTGGGCAACAGATTAAAATATGTTTTAAAAAGAACAGCACAACAATTTTTTAAACCGAAAACCGTACCTTCATTTTCCTATGAAAACTGGTTTTCTGAATTTATTAATTTAAAAATCAATAATTTTGGAGATAATATAAATAATATGTACAATACCGAAAAATTGATATCATCTTTTTACTCAAATATCCATCTGAATAATGAAGGTTATTGGCATCCTTTTACGAATCCATTAACTCTTGACTTATATTACAAACAACTGATATCCTGAAAGCGATGAAATTAGGCATATTAAAAAGTGAAACAGGCAAGATTCATGAAAACTGGGCCATTGCTTGCAAAAAACATAATTTGGAATACCAAATCATTGATTTGACAGCTTCTGAATGGCTGGAGATTATTATGAAAACCAATTTCTCAGCTTTTCTGGCATGCCCTCCCGGTAGTCAAACTCATTTAAAACAACTCTACGACGAAAGAATAAATATCATTGAAAATTCACTAAACTATTTCGTGTATCCTTCATATAAGGAAATCCTTCTGCACGAAAACAAAAAATTTCTTGCATACTGGCTAAAAGCAAACAATATTGACCATCCATCCACCCATGTTTTTTACATACAAGATGAGGCAATGAGATTTGCTCATGATTGTGAATTGCCGGTTGTGGGAAAATTCAATATCGGAGCTTCAGGAAGAGGTGTTCAGGTTTTCAGAGAAAGGAATAAACTATATGAATATATTAAGTTGGCCTTTTCAAAAGGGCTGCGTCAGTCATGGGGTCCAAATTTGAAAATGGGGTCAAACTACTCACGCATTGTCAATGTGATAAAAAATCCTGCACATTTGGCTAAAAGGCTTAAAACATATAACAAACTATACAATGAAATTCAGAAAGGATTTGTTATTCTACAGGAATTTGTTCACCATGAATTTGAATGGAGAATAGTTAAAATCGGGAATTCATTCTTTGCGCACAAAAAAATCAAACAGGGGGATAAGGCAAGTGGCACAAAAGGGATAACATATGATTTACCTTCCAATCATTTGCTTGACCATATCAACAATATATCTGATGTCCATGGCTTTAATTCTATGGCTGTTGATTTGTTTGAAACAGATGAAAGGAACTATCTGATTAATGAATTACAATGTGCATTTGGACATATACAGGAACATATATGCGAAAAAAACGGAAAACCTGGAAGACTGATTTATGACAATCAGCAGTGGAGTTTTGAAGAAGGATTGTTTAATGCAAACCTATCATACGATTTGAGGCTGGAGCATGTTTTACAAATATTGAAAACAAAATGAGAGTGTTATTTATCTGCAGTGGGAATACAAACAAACCTGGGACAGTGGTATATAATCAGGCTTTATCTTTGAAATCAAAAGAAATTCAGGTTGACTTTTTTCTGATTAAAGGCGGGGGGATTGCTGGATATTTGAGGAATATCAGACCACTCCGAAAGCATGTTAAACAAAACACTTACAATCTGTTTCATGCTCACTATGCATTGTCTGCCTTTGTTGCTTCTCTGTCATGTGTTTCTCCACTAGTGGTTTCAATGATGGGTTCCGATGTCAGGCCATACAGTTTCAGCATCATCGGATACAAATTCTTTAAATTTATTGGCAAATTTAAAAACATCATTGTCAAGTCTGAAAGAATGAAAAAGTTGCTGCGGGATAAGTCATCAATGGTAATACCTAATGGTGTTAACCTGAACCTGTTTACTGAATTAAGCAAACAAACAGCACTTCAAACACTTAACTGGGACGACAATAAAATACACATCCTCTTTGGAGGAAATCCAGAAAAATACGTGAAGAATTTTTCCCTTGCAAAAAAAGCCGTTGAATCGCTGAATAATCCTAACATCCTATTGCATGCAATGGGGAATGTTAAACATGAAAATGTTCCCTTAATGATGAATGCCGCAAATGTTTCTCTTCTCACTAGCCGCTGGGAAGGTTCTCCCAATATTGCCAAGGAAGCCATGGCTTGCAACTGCCCTATGGTTGCCACTGATGTTGGCGACATCAGATGGCTCTTCGATAATGTTGAAGGCTACTATGTTTCAAATCATTCAGTTTTAGATGTGGCCGAGAAACTAAAAAACGCTATTGAGTTTTCTGTTACATCTCAAAAAACCAAAGGAAGAGAAAAAATAATTCAGATGGGACTTGATTCTGATTCAGTGGCTGAAAGAATTATTGATGTTTACAAAAACTCTGTCAGCAGAAAATGAAAAAAAACGGGGCAATCATCATTGAAGGACATATTCAGGGACTATCAAACACAAGAAGTCTGGGAGAACTTAATATTCCTGTAATTGTTATGGACACAACAAACTGTCTTGCCCGATATTCAAAATATTGTAAACACTTCTTTAAATGCCCTCCATTTAACAGTAATGAACTTGCAGATTTTCTGATAAAGATTGCTAAAGAAATGAATCTGAAAGATTGGGTTCTGGTTCCTTCAAATGATCACGCTGTCATAACAATTGCTCAAAACAGAACTATGTTATCAGAATATTACAAATTCTGTGTACCCGATTCTGATTGTCTCAACCTAATCTGCGATAAAAGCCAATTAATGAAGTTATGTGGTGAAATAAATATTCCCCACCCGCAAACATTCAGTTCATATGACCTGGAAAAAGAAATCAACAATATTAAATTCCCTGTTATTATCAAAGGAAAAAAGGGATTAACATTTTATAAAACCACAGGAAAAAAAGCAATACAGGCAAAAAACATCACTCAGTTAAACCAACAAATCAATACATTGCCGGACAAATGCGATCCTGAAAGTATTATTATTCAGGAAATTATACCTGATCACAACAAAAATAAAACAATCTCATTTGCCGCATTTTGTATTGAAGGAACCATTTTTGCAAAATGGACGGGAATAAAAATCCGTGAACACCCCCATACATTCGGCACAGCAACTTTTTGTTCTTCTGTCTTCATTACAAAACTTGATGAATCCTCTCAAAAATTAATGCAGAAACTTAAATATACTGGTGTTTGTGAAATAGAATATATTTTTGATCCAACAGACAATACATACAAGTTGATAGAAATCAATCCCAGAACCTGGCTTTGGGTTGGTCTTGCAAAAAAAAACGGAGTTAACTTTGCTCAATTACTTTATTACTACCTAAACAAAATTCCTCTACCAAATACTCCGATTACAATAAAACAACACAAATGGATTCATCTTATGACAGACATCCCTTACAGTTTGCTTGCATTGGCAAAATTCAGACTTTCGCCTGTAAGTTACTTTAAATCTTTTTTAGGAAAAATACATGGCGCAATCTTCAGCTATGAAGATATAAAACCTCTAATAGTTGCCCCCTTTTTAATGTTTTTAAGATTTTTGAACAAAAAAAAATAACACATGGAACATCAGATAATTATAATCCTCTCCACCTTTCTGCTTTCAACTTCAATGTTTGTATTCTGGATTGCCAAAGGAGGGTTCAACAAAAAATATCTTTATACAGACAACATATGGCTAAGCATCATCGCCTCAGCCATTAACCTGCTTGTTTACAAATACATACAAATGCCTATTTGGCTAATGACCCCTTTTGCAAGCGGCTTTATTGTTCTTATTCTTTTTGTTGCATTGTTTTTCTGGCGCTTTTTCAGAAATCCTCACAGAACTATTCCAGGCATCAGCAATGATATAGTTTCAGGTGCAGATGGCAGAATAATTTATATCAAAGAACTGGAAAAAGATCAGATTCCTGTTTCAGTAAAGAAATTGAGAATTGCAAACATCAGTGAAATCACAAAAACTGATATTCTGAAACAACCATGTTATTTGATTGGGATTGCCATGACTCTTTTTGATGTTCACATGAACCGTGCACCTATTGACGGGAAAATCACTTTAATAAAACATACCGAGGGCACAGCAATAGGATTAAACACACCCTCCTCAACAATAACAAATGAAAGAAATACTGTAATTATTGAACGTGAAGACGGTATCATGGCCGGAATTGTTCAGATTGCAGCCAGAGGTGTTAACAGATGTATAATTACTGCCAAAGAAGGAGACAAAGTGAAGCGTGGTGATATTATAGGAAAAATCAGATGGGGATCTCAGCTCGACATGATTGTTCCCAGAAACTCAGAAATACTGGTGAGAGAAGGTGAACAGGTGTATGCCGGAAGTACTGTTATTGCTAAATATCTTGGAGAAAAATTTTGAAAATACTTATTGATATCAACCATCCGGCCCACGTGCATCTTTTCAGAAATTTTGCTCTGGAAATGATGAAAAAAGGGAATGAAATACTGGCAATGTGCAGAGAAAAAGAGTTTGAAATCTCATTGCTTCAACACTATCGAATACCATATATATCAATGGGAAAAAAAAACAACTCCATGATTGGAAAACTGATGAGTACTCCTCTTTTTTTAATCAAAGGGCTAAAAATTGCAAAAAAATTTAAACCTGATTTTATTCTCAGCCATGGTTCTCATATTGCCGCTCATGTTTCCTTTCTAATTAGAAAACCTCACATTGCCTTTGAAGACACATACAATAAAGAACAAATATGGCTGTATAAACCATTTACAAAAGCAATTTTTACATCGGACTACAATCATCCCCTCAAATCAAAAAAAATTATACGATATCCTGGATATCACGAACTAGCTTATCTTCACCCAAATACATTTAAAGCAAATCCGGAAATTCTTAAAGAACTCAAAATTATCAAGAACGAAATATTTACAATTATCCGGTTTGTATCCTGGAAAGCAAGCCATGACATCGGGCAAAAGGGAATGTCTTATGATAGTAAAATCAAAGCTGTAAAAGAGTTTTCAAAATACGGAAAAGTTTTTATCTCATCTGAGTCAGACCTCCCTCCAGACCTGAATGAATATCAAATCCAGATCAAACCCCACCAAATGCACCAAGCAATTGCATTTGCTTCACTGATGTTTGGAGAAAGTTCTACTATGGCTGAAGAGGCTGCAATGCTTGGCGTTCCTTCAATATATGTCAGCAGCAAAAGCACCTGGTATACCAAACACCTGCAGGAAAAATATAATCTCGTTTTCAATTATTCTGCAGATTTTGAAAACTCAAATGCAGCAATTCAAAAAGCCATAGAAATATTACAACTACATCCGAAACATCAGGAATATTCCGCTTCTCAGAAAAACAAAATGCTTGATGAAAGAATTGATGTAACTGATTTCATGATTAGCATCATTGAAAACTATCCTGAAAGTATAATCAATCTAAAACAAGCAAACTTAGTCTCTCAAAAAAAGATAACTTCATAAAGAGAGGCAATTAAATTACAGTGAACTTTGTTTACTTTAATATTATAATAGAATGGATTTTACAATTAAAAAATATTTACAACTTCTTAATCAACTTCAAAAATGCAATTTCAGGTTTATTACTTTCTCTGAATATCTGCAACACAATCAACTTCCTGAAAAATTTGTGATTTTAAGGCATGATGTGGACAAACAAGTTTGGAAATCACTGAGATTTGCAAAAATTCAACATTCAATGGGAATAAAAGGGACATATTATTTCCGAGCAACAGGAAATCTTCTGAACGAAAAGCTTATCAAAGAGATTTATGAACTGGGGCATGAAATCGGCTACCATTACGAAAACATGGCTATATGCAAAGGAAACCACGAAAAAGCTGTTCAGGATTTCAATAAACATCTCAAAAGAATCAGAAGTCTTGTTCCCGTAAAAACAATTTGTATGCATGGAAGTCCTCTGAGCAAATACGACAACCGAGATCTCTGGAAATATATTGACTACAGAGACTACGGAATTATTGGAGAAACATACCTGGATACAAACTTTGATATTGTTTTCTATCTTACTGATACAGGAAGAAAATGGAACGGATGGAATTCAAGTTTGAGAGACAAATTGCCTCAGCAAAAAAGTTGGTCAGAAAATAATCTGGTTTACAAAAACACTAGCGATATTATTGATTCTCTCAAAAAAACTACTTTCCCAGAGCAATTCATGATAACTTTTCATCCACAAAGATGGAACAACACATTCTTGTCCTGTTTTTTCGAACTCATTTTGCAGAAAACAAAGAATTTTATTAAACGGTTGTTATTGCTAAGGTTGTAGCTCTTTTCAATAGAGAAAACACATTCATTATAAAAGCCCGCACATCTGCTGGCTTTTATTTATTTATATATGTATTATACTTGATTCTTATTTTTTTAAACAAACATATCTATTCAGGCGCTATATTTTGAATTATTTGAATATTTTCACCCAATAATTCAACTATCTATTTTAAATTCTTAATGGCAGTCAACATGCTGATTTTCTATATGTTATAAAAATATACAAATTAAATAGTTATATTTTTGTTAAAAAAAATTTTTTTTGGCACTATTTTTTATTAAATTTGAAATATAATATTTCTTTTTATTAATATTAAGAGCCATGAAAACCCTAACCTCCCTCGTAATTTTTTTCCTCCTGGCCACAATTGCAGTGAGCCAGCCCGCTACACCTCCCTCAGATGGGGATGGAAGCATTGGAAACCCCTATCAGATTGCAACACTTGCAAATTTAAACTGGATTACCGTAGATGCCAGCCGATGGGATAAACACTATTTGCAAACATCCAACATCAATGCTGGTCCAACTGCTGGTTGGGCTGGTGGCGCAGGATGGAGCCCTATTGGAAACTCAACAACATTTTTCACTGGCTCATATAACGGACAGGGATATAATATCAGTGGTCTTACAATTTTTGGTGCAGGTTTGCATTATGGATTGTTCGGATATACGAGAGAAGCTGAACTTACAAACATAAATCTTCCTAATGTGAATATTCAGGGAGGTGGATATGCTGGCGCTCTTGCTGGCTATACAGTTTATACTGTAATAGAAAACTGTACTTCAAGCGGAACAATTACCACAACTGGGTCATATTTGGGAGGGCTTATCGGATACTGTCATATGTCAAGGGTTGATAATTCAAATTCATCAGCTGTTGTTAACGGAACATCATATGTTGGAGGCCTGATTGGTTGGATTTCAACATCATACGGTGTCACAAACAGTCATGCAACTGGAACTGTTACTGCCACAGGTCACTATGCAGGGGGATTTGCCGGCAGAAATTTCAACGGGTTAATTCATAACTGTTATGCCACCGGAAATGTTTCAGGTCTTGATATTGTTGGCGGTTTTGTAGGTCAAAACAATGAAAATTCTCCTGTTTCTAATGCTTATTCAACAGGAAGAACAAGTGGCAGAGACTGGACAGGAGGCTTCATCGGATCAAATGCAAATAATTCTCCAATCACAAATTCATATGCAACAGGCGAAGTGAATGGCAGAACCAATGTAGGAGGTCTTTTAGGTTTGAATCTTAACAACTGTAATATAACCTCTTGTTCTGCTACTGGGAAAACAACAGCAACCGGATCTACCAGCCGTGTTGGTGGTCTGATTGGTTACAACTTCAACAATAATAGTGTTACCAATTGCTCCGCATACGGCGAAACAATTGGCGACAGGTACAGCTCAGGCGGACTCATTGGAGAAAACGATAACTGTGTTATCTCCGACAGCAGAGCCACTGGCGATGTGAGACTTCTGTTCTCATCTGCCCAATATGCAGGTGGTCTCATTGGATGGAATAAAAACAACGCCCATATTATACACTGTTATTCTGATGGGAATGTGTATGCAAAAAATGATGCTGGTGGATTAATTGGAAGAAATGAAAACAATTCAACTGTTTGGTTTGGTTGCGGTGGCCTTGGGTTTATTGAATCAAACAATAACTCGGGCGGACTTATTGGCACATGCTCAGGATCTTTGGTGTTTGCAGGGGTGTCTGAACAACCGGTATTCACAAATGGAAACTATGTGGGTGGACTGGTGGGCTATCTTATTGATGGCTCTGAAGTATCAAATTCATTTTCTCAAAGCACAGTTACCAACGGAGCACATGCTGGTGGTTTGGTTGGAAGAGTTGTAAATTCAATTGTTAGAGACTCCTATTCAATCGGATTTATTGGATCAGGATCCAATGCTGGTGGGTTTGTGGGAACAAACTCCGGAGGCACCATTGTTAATTGCTTCTGGGATGTGGAAACATCGGGTTATGCTATTTCTAATGGCGGCACAGGCAAAACCACTGCCGAAATGATGGATATAGCAACATTTACCATGATGGGGACTCCCGGATTAACTTCACCCTGGGATTTCTTTGGAGACCCTTATGATGATGCCGGTGGAGCAGATTTTTGGAATATGAACCTCTGGATGTCGGGTGGATATCCTCACTTGCAGGAAAACCAGTGTATGATCAGACAGCTCCCTGTTACTCTGCTTTCATATACAGTGAACTGTGTTGACAAAGGCGTTCAATTATCATGGCAAACAGCTTCAGAATTGAACAGTGACAGATTTATCATACTCAGAAGCAGTGATGGTGAAAACTGGGAAGAGATTGGCTCTGTTGGGGCTGCTGGAAACAGCTCCGTTTTAATTCAATATAAATTTACTGACAATGACCCACTTAACGAAACTGCCTACTACAAACTAAAACAAGTAGATGTTGATGGAAAATATAAATTTTATGGTCCTGGAATTTCAAACTGTTTTAATAAAAGTTTTTCAGATTCTTATATTTTTCCTAATCCGGTTTCAGAAGGCGAATTCAATATTTTTGTAAATACTTCATATGATGAAATGTGTACTATAACAGTAACATCAATTGAAGGTAAGCATATAGACTCTTTTGAATGTCAACTTTTTAGTGGAAGTAATTACATATATGTGGATAATATTCATCTTCCTGTTGGTGTTTATTTCGTAAGCATTTCAACAATATACAAACAGACTACTCATAAAATGCAAGTACTTACTGAAATTTGTGGATATACAACCCGGTCTAAGTTTTAATTTCCTGCGTTTTGTTTTTAGTTCTTGTTGAGCTTGGTGTTCGTTTTACCACGCGATGGCACTTCGACCTGGCTCAGTTTAAAAATGGTGCTGAGCAGTTGCCATTTTTTTTAATAGCGCTAACCATGATCCCTTTTGGGCAGGAGTCAGGCACGCAATTAATTCAAAAATAACTAACTTTGCTTTCTAATGCATTGCACATGAAAAGAACATTTTTTCATTTCACATTAATTGTTTATATATTATTTATAATAGAGAATCCCGTTCAATCTCAAACTGCCTATCATCACATCAGCGACAAAGGCATTTATGATTTCCTGGATGAACTGTCTGGAATGCACATCATTGATGCAACAACAGCAGTGAAGCCATATTCACGAATGCAAATTGCCGGATGGCTTCAGGAGGCATCAGAAAAAAATCACCTTCTTTCCGGAGTTCAGCAACAAAGACTTGTTTTCTGGCTTCAGGAGTTTTCAATGGAAACCGGACAAATCAAACGCGGACATCTCAAATTGTATAACAAAGAAGATCTTTCGGTTCATTTGCTCCCCCCCGAAATATGCTATCAGGACACTTTGTTCACAGCACTGATGCGTCCAGTTTACGGATACAGAAACTTCAGCGGAGGTAATGAAAACTTCTGGGCAACATACGGCGGTGCCGAAGCTATTACTTATATTGGAAAAAACTGGTCGGCATACATGAGCCTGCGCGACAATTATCAAAGCGGTCAAAAATTATCAAACCCGCAATGGCTCACAACCGAACCCGGCGGTAATTATAAAACCATAACCGGCGGTGGAAGCGGTGGGGAATTCAGCGAAATGCGAGCAGGCATTACCTACAGTTGGAAATGGGGAAACTTTGGTTTTATCAAAGATCATTTGTGCTGGGGCAATAACCAAAACGGAAGCAACATCCTCTCGGGACGTACTCCCTCCTACCCTATGATAAAACTACACCTGTTCCCTGCAAAATGGTTAGAATTTCATTATCATCACGGATGGCTCGTTTCTCAGGCAATTGACAGTGCCGCTTCAATTTTTCCTCCCAACCAACGGCCCAGAACAGTTCAGAGAACAAAATATATAGCGGCAAATATGTTCACAGTAAAACCATTTAAACGTCTTTATTTTTCCTTCGGAAACTCTGTTGTTTATGGCGATATGGATGTTCAACCTGTTTATCTCATCCCATTTGCATTTTACAAATCAATGGTCCATTCAACACACTGGGGAGCATCTCTGCAAAACAACGCAATGTTCATCAATATAAGTTCCCGACAAATCAAACACCTGCATTTATACGCCACATACTTCATTGATGAATTTTCAATCAGACGCATCACTGACCCAAACAGACACAATTTTGTTAGTTTTAAAGGCGGTTTTTCTCTCAACGACTGGCCGCTAAAAGATGTATTTCTCGGAGCAGAATACACACGCACAAATCCCATTACTTTTTTGCATGATGAGCCAACCACAAGCTATCAGTCTAACAAATACAATCTGGGACACTATCTCACCGACAATGCTGAAGAATATTTTGCAACAATCAGATGGTATCCATGGCGAACACTGCAACTGAGCGCAACCTACACACATGCACGCAAAGGAAACTACTATGAATATATCCGCGGCATGAACAACCCCCGGCTTGATGAATTGCCAGTACTCGAAGATATTGTTTGGGAACAAAAAAGTATGGGCTTTCACATAATGTATTATCCGGTATCAAATGTGAGAGTTTTTGCCAGCTACATTTTTTCAAACATACAAGGAAAAGATGCTGATGGTTATACAGCACAGGAATACCTGAACCGCTTCAGTGCAGCATATTTACATGGCAAAAACAATATCCTGGAACTGGGCTTTGGAATGGGTTTCTAAATTATAATTCTCTCCTAAAAACACATGTATTTTATCAATATATTATCACAAATTTCAAATCAAAGTTCCTCTCTGTATCTGGTAAGAAGAAAAAAACATGTAATATTTTGTTTTCACTTCATTATTTTTATATCTTTGTAAACTAATAATTTTATCATTATGAACAAATTACCTGTATTATTCATCTTGAATAAATCCGGAAGTAAATTCAGATTCATTCAATGTTTTTTGCAAAGCAGATTATTAGTTTCTTTTTTTATTTTAATAGTATTCATAGTTAATTTATCCTTTGCACAAACCATAACATCAGCTGCATCAGGAAACTGGCATGCCCCTACCACATGGACGGGTGGTATTATTCCTGGCCCTGCCAGTGATGTTCAGATATTAAACACGCATACTGTTACTGTTGATGCTCCTGCTGAATGTGCTTCTCTTTCTTTTCCGGAGATGTATGCTAGCATCAATGTTTCTGCCGGCGGCATTCTGCAAACAGGGTTTATCAGACTCAGCTCCATCACCAACCAGGACACCTATTGTGAACTAACCGGAGACGGGGTTATTATTTGTGCCGGAAACCTTATCATAGGAACACCTGTCAGTCCTGCAGCCGGTTCTCTCAGAACTTCATTTGTAAGCACATCTGTAAACACCCTGATAATTACGGGCAACATCCTGTTTACCGGAAGCCAGCAAGGGCAGAGATTCAACAACCCCGGATTCTTTATTGAAGGTGGCAATGTCCTCCTTGAAGGGCAGGTTACATTTGCTAATGTTCCTGGTGCTTCGCTTGCAGCTGTTTATTTTATTCTGGATCAGGGCATTTTGCTGCTAAACAATGAGTTTCCCTGGAACAACCACCCCAATTTTCTGCGTGCAGGAGGATGGGGAGATCAGAACAACAACGGAGCAACATATATTATCAACCTCAACGGAGTTAACACAACTGTTATTTATGGACGCAACGGCAACCAGACAATTAACCGCGAAAGTTCAACCACAGGTAATTTTGTCATTCTTGACTATAACAATCTGATATTATCCGGATCTGGGATAAAAACATTACCCGCTTCAGCTATTGCCAATGTATATGAAACTCTCAGCATGCAAGGCAGTGCTGTCATGGCAAACAA
>CAZGIW010000071.1:0-21277 GCA_964526285.1 uncultured Bacteroidales bacterium
GCGCATCGCTCCATAGGAGTCCCGATCCCATCGGGACAAGTCGGGAAAGTGCTATCTTCTATCTTTCTACTGTTCTATTGTTCTATTATTCTATTATTCTATTATTCTTCTGTCTTTTGTCTTTACTACTAATTCCCTCTACTAACAGCGAATATCGAATTCTACGAATTGCCTATAAACTAATTTCATAATTCTAACTTCGAATGTTCTATTATTCTATTGTTCCTCTGTCTTTTGTCTTTGTCCCTTTATCTTTTGTCTTCAATCATTTATCTTGCATAACCAATAAACATTTTTGTATATTTGTAAAGAGTTTTAATCAATAATGCCATGAAAAAGAAAATACTATTATTGTTATTTCTCCTGCCAATGCTATTTGCGCAGGGAGTGAAGGGGCAGGAATATAAGTCTATTGTTGACACTACAAAGACTTGGAGTACTCTCATGATAGGAATAGATTTTTATCATACTTACTGGACATTTTTGTCTGAAGATACAGTGATAAATGGCAACACTTACAAAAAAGTATTGACTTCAGATTCAATGTTTTATTTTCAAAGGCACATTGGTTTTATACGCGAGGATTCATCAATGAAAGTTTATTTCATGAATCTTGATTTTGAAGAGGGTTTGATTTATGATTTTGATGTTAATAAAGGAGATACAATAGAAATTAATAACACAAATATTTATTGGAACACAAATCATACTGAAACAACATTAATTGTTGACAGCGTTTATTATTCCAATATTATTGATTATTATCAAACCCCTAACAACATATTTTTTCTTGATAGTATTGCAAGAAAGATAATTGTAGTTAGAAACGTAAATATTGGATTTGATAAAGAAATTTGGATTGAAGAAATTGGAAGTATAGCCGGAATATTGGAAAGCGGCAATTATACTAATAATTACTATGAGGGTAATATGCTGATATGCAATTTTCAAGGTAATAATCATATTTATTTTAACCCATATTACTCATATGACTGTTATTATACTCAGCTAAACATAAATAAATACAGAGACAGTTCAATTTTTATTTACCCAAATCCAATAGATCAAAACGATTATTTAACTATCACTGCAGAAAACGAGATAATTTCAATACAAGTTTTTGATTTGAAGGGTTTTCGATTGGAAAATCAAGTCAACTACAAATATCAAAACAAAGTTGTGTTAAATTTTTCGAATTTCTCAGCTGGTGTTTATATTTTGCAGGTAAAAACAAGTAATAATGTTCATTATGGAAAAGTTATTAAAACTGATTAATCATTAAATTTTGAAAATATGAAAACAAAAAGACTTTTTCTTTTTCTATTAGTATGGCATTCAATAATCTCAGCTCAAACGATAGATAGTTGCAATATTTATCCATCTTTCCCTTCTGAAAATGATAGTGCATACATTCATATATTTGGAAAGCATCTAAATACAGCTTATGTTATCACAGACATTGATGTTTCTGTAATTGGGTCAATAATTACAGTTGAAATAAATTACTACAAAGGAAATGGTTTTTGGCAGGAAATACCTTATGACACTATCGTTTCTATTGGGAAGTTACAAATGCAGAACTATATAGCAAATTCTTACACTTTGGTGCCTGAGGTATATGATTCGTGCTGCGTAAATTTCTCAGTATCACGAATAGCAGATTTTCTTAACTCGGATGTTTTAAATGTTTTCCCAAATCCAACATCTGATTTCTTAATCATTGAAACCAATCAGCCTGTAGAACCAAGTGTAATTATTCTGACCGACATAACAGGCCGCATTGTTTATCAAAGCACATTCACCAGCAGAATTGATGTTTCACATTTGCCAAAAGGGATGTATGTGTTGAGTTTTTTTTCGAATGCAAGGCAGTATGTCAGTAAAGTTATTGTTCAGTAAATAATTGAAATATGAAAACAACAAAATTTTTATTCATACTGCTCCTGCCAATGCTTTTTGTGCAGGGAGTGAAGGGGCAGTATATGCCTTTGGTTGATACAACTAATCAATGGAATTTGCTTGTAACATTCTATCCTTGTCACCCACCCAGCATAATGAAATCCACACTAAAACTTTCAGTTTCATTATCAGATACTGCTATAAACAGCACTGTATATAAAAAAGTACTTACAAGTTCAGGTTTTTATTATTCTACTGATTCTATACTTGGGTATATTAGAGAAGACGCATTAACGAAAAGAGTTTATTTTTTAAGCAATGATTTTTTCAATGCTGACACAGAAAGGTTGCTATATGATTTTAGCATAAATACTGGTGATACAGTAGAGGTTTTTTCCTACTTGTTTTGTCAAAATGTGGCAAATACTTTTGTAGTAACCTCGACAGATTCAATAATGCTGCTAAATAACGAGAAAAGAAAAGTTTGGAATCTGACTTCTCTAGACCCACTGAATTTTCCAAACCACATTTATCCAACTGACAAATGGATTGAAGGCATAGGGAGCATTAATGGGCTAGTTTTTTCAGGATGCTATGATGACCCAACGACTAATTCTTTCATGTCGGAATTATTGTGCTTTTATACAAATGATTATCATTTGTATATTCATCAGCAATATGACACATGTTTTTATGAATATAGTTCTAACATAAATGAAGTTTTCAGGGAGGATTTATTGATATACCCTAACCCCGCTCAAGAAGTATTAAATATATATTTAAATGATATTTGCGATACTGAAAATTCAATTCAGATACTTGATGGGTATGGTAAAATAATATACGAGAATATATGTTCTGACCATCAATGTGTTATAGACATTTCTCATATTGTTGCTGGAGTGTATTTTGTTAGAATTAGAAACAATCAAAAAAGTCTTATTAGAAAATTCATTAAAAATTAGAAACCATGAAAACAATAAAATTTTTATTCATTCTGCTCCTGCCAATGCTTTTTGCGCAGGGAGTGAAGGGACAGGGGTATGAATTTGCTCCGGTTGGGGCTACATGGTATTATTCATTAGCAGATAATTCAATACCTTATCCACATACTTTGTTAAAGTATATGAAAATTGTGTCCACAGCTGATACAATAATTGATAGTAAAACCTGTAGAATACTTGAAGAATTCAGAACTCCTATTGGAAACTTTGATAATAATTTGTATTTAAGTAATAGACACTACATATACTCTGAAAACGATAAGGTATATTATTATGTTTTGGCAACAGAAAGTTTTGATGTTTTATACGATTTCAGTAAAATTCAACAAGAATACTGGCTTTCATATTTATGGGGGAATAGTCCCGATTGTGATACAGTAATAGTTGATGCGGTGTGTGATACACTAATAAATGGACACATATTAAAGACGATAAGTGTATCACAAAATTCTTGTTTAGCGGGATTTTTTTTCAATGATTATCCAATTATTGAAGTAATTGGTCATTTGCATTATTTATTTCCTCAATCAGATTTTCCGGCAGAAGGTCCGTTGAGGTGCTATGAAGATAGTGTTATTGGTTTATACAGTACCGGCGTTGTTCCTCACTGCGATTATATTGGATTAGCAATGATTCATGAATTTAAGGAAGATTTAAAAATAACCATTTATCCAAATCCAGCATCAGATGTATTGTGCATCCAAACCCAGTTCCCCGAAGCTCCAACCCACATCACCATATCCGACATCACTGGCAGGCTTGTGTTACAAAGCACATTCACCAGCATAATTGATGTGTCGCATTTGCCCAAAGGCATGTATGTGTTGAGTGTTTTTTCGAATGCAGGGCAGTATGTCAGTAAAGTTATTGTTCAGTAAATAATTGAAATATGAAAACAACAAAATTTTTATTCATACTGCTCCTGCCAATGCTTTTTGTTCAGGGAGTGAAGGGGCAGGGATACCATAAGCTTTTACAGTATAATGTAGATTGGGATGTTCTGACAGCAAATCCTTCAATAAACCCCTTTTGCAATTATGTTGGAGGATACAGGCATTTCATTTCTGGAGATACTACTATTCAGGGTAATGATTATAAGATCATTCATGGGATAATAATTATCTCATCAGAACCCGCACCTTTTTGCCCACCTTTTTATGTAAGTAACGATACAGTATTCAGAATTGGATATATCAGAGAAGATACAATTGCTAAAAAAGTTTTTGTTTATGACACGTTTGAGGGTGACATGTTGCTGTATGATTTCAGCCTGTCTGTTGATGATACTTTGTTTTCTTTCTACAATTTTTGCGGAGATTTAATTGTTGACAGCATCGGCACAATAACTCTGTTTAATTCAGAGATCCGGAATATTTTCTTTCTGAACAACGGAGAATATTTCATTGAGGGTATTGGTGGCTCTCAAGGCTTGATGAATCCCCTGTGTCAGGCAATTGGCAGCTGGAATCAACAATGTTGTGTTTTAATAAATGGTGTAGCAATTTATGATTTCTTATCCGGTAGTTGCTTTCAGGTTATGTCAATTGATAATTATCAAGTATCTGCTAATTTCAGTATTTATCCCAATCCCTATTCGGGACAAACCACCATTGAGCTGAGCCTTGACCATGCCTCAGTGGTGAAAGCTGAAGTTTACACCATTACAGGACAGAGAGTTTGCACATTGCATGAAGGCAATCTACAGCAGGGCACATATTCGTTCACTTTCAGCGCACATAGCTATGGTTTTTCATCAGGAGTGTATGTTCTGAAAATCCTCATCAACAACGAATCAATGCACAGAATGCTGATAGAGATGGAGTAGGGCATCCCAATGAACGTCATTAAAAAAAATGGCTCATGGAAATTCTTTTAAGTTGAACAACCTCAACCATTATCTTAGCTCAAAATACCTTTCGTTTATTTTGAAAAGCTTAACACAATATTGTGGAAATTATTTCGTAATTTTGTAAAGTGCGAGTGTGCTTTTTATAAATAAATTATTCTTTTAAAATCTTTTATCATGCAGTTTAAAATGTTTCACAGGCCAAAACCAAGGCAGTTTAACTATAAACCCATATATTTTGACCCTAATCAGGAAGAAAAACAAAAACAACGTGAAGAAGTGGGTGATTTCAGAATGAAATTCAGAGAAGAAACCGAGCGAAACAGCAAGTTTGGTTCCAGACGCAAAGGAATCAATGTTTCAATTTATCTTGTCATCATTGCTCTGATGCTTTATTTTATTTTCTTTAGCTAAAAAAATACCTCTGGTCGGACATATGTCAACACATATTATACGATTGCTATCTGATACAGTTGCCAATCAAATCGCCGCCGGTGAAGTGGTGCAGCGACCTGCTTCTGTTGTCAAAGAACTCATGGAAAATGCAGTGGATGCTGGTGCCGACCACATTCAGGTTATTGTAAAGGATGCCGGAAAACTTTTGGTACAAGTCATTGACAACGGCTGCGGAATGAATGAAGTAGACGCACGAATGTCCCTCGAAAGACATGCCACATCCAAAATCAATAAAGCAGACGATCTTTTTTGCATCCGAACAATGGGATTTCGCGGCGAAGCCATGGCTTCAATCGCTTCTGTTTCTCAATTGGAACTAAAAACACGCACACATGAACAGGAAATAGGAACTCAAATTCTGATTGAAGGCTCAGAAGTCAAATCTCAGGAAGCTTGCCAGTGTCCCACCGGAACCTCAATCGCTGTGAAAAATCTGTTTTACAATGTCCCCGCACGACGCAACTTCCTCAAATCAAACACAATTGAGATGAAACACATCTATGATGAGTTTCACAGAGTGGCTCTTGCTCATCCAGATATAAAATTCAGCTTCACCGAAAATTCAACTCAACGTTTTAATCTTGATAAAGGAAATCTGCACAGACGAATTGTTCAGATTTTTGGTGCCTCATATCAGAAAAAACTGGTGGCTGTTGACCAGAAAACTGATTACGTGAGCATTTTTGGCTTTATTCTTAAACCGGAATTTGCCCGTAAATCAAGAGGTGAACAATTCTTTTTTGTGAATAAAAGGTTTATTAAAAGCTTCTACCTTCATAAAGTAATCGCAGATATTTATCGCCCATATATTATGCCCGATTCACATCCGGGCTATTTCCTATTTATTGATATTGATCCCAAAGAAATTGATGTAAATGTGCATCCCACAAAAACTGAAATAAAATTCAGAAACGACCATAATGTGGCTCTCATACTCGAAAGTTCACTCAAATATGCCATCGGCTCTTTTAATATTGCTCCTTCAATCGATTTTGAAGTTGAACAGTCAGTTGACCTGCCTTTGTATGATCCAAACCGGCCCATAAAAATTCCGGGAATCACAATCAATCCCGACTATAACCCATTTGTCAAGTCCAATTCAACTGAATCAAAATCAACAGGAATTAATTTCACTGATTTGATACCTCAGAAAAATTCACAAGCTGATTTTGGCCTTGATGAAATTCCGGCCATGTCTTCGGTTGATTCAGATGATAACTCCAATTCTCAGCCTGAGTTTATCATCGCCGGAAACAGATATATTGTTACTGTTGTTAAATCAGGCATCATGATTATTGACACAGTGTATGCCCGCGAAAGAATTGTGTATGAACGTACATTATCAGCTCTCAGTGAAGCCCAAACCTGTGCATCACAACAATTACTGTTTCCTGAAACATTTGAACTTGGACCTGCCGAAGCTGATATTCTCACCGAAATAATTCCAGAACTGGATAGCATTGGTTTTAATATTTCCCATCTGGGAAAGGGTGCTTTTTCATGCTCTGCCATTCCTGCCGAATGGGAACAAGACACTCCCCTCATCAATTTTATTGAAAGTGTTATAGAATCTTATCAATGCCATTTGCTTGATGCCAAAAAGGAAAAAAATGCAGCAATCGCACTGTCTATAAGCAAAAAAATGTCTGCCCGTACTCCCGTTTTTAACTCAAAAGAAGAAATTAACAGTTTTGTGGATCTGCTGTTTTCATGCCCCATGCCTGATTATAGCCCCACCGGAAACAAAGCTTTTCTCATGCTCGACTATTCCCAAATCTCTAAAACATTACTGAAATGATGCAACAAAGATACTCTCCTGGTGGCTTTAGTATGTTGCCCCCTGTTGTTAAAAACCTGTTGATTATTAATGGACTGGCTTTTCTTGCCTATATCGTTGTGGGAAATACATTTAAGGTTGACCTGAACAGCATTCTTGGAATGTATTATTTCAGCAGTGAAAAATTCAGATGGTATCAGTTGGTAACTTATATGTTTATGCATGGTGGTTTTACTCATCTGCTTTTCAATATGTTTGCCTTCTGGATGTTTGGATATCTGCTGGAAAATGTATGGGGAAGCAAGCGGTTTCTCACTTTTTATTTTGTTACCGGTATTGGTGCTATCCTCATTCAAATGCTGGTCAATTTTATTCAGTATTTTCCCATACCAAATGCCCTGGAAATATACGCAGCTGCACCATCGCCTGACGATTTTAACTATATGCTGAACACATATTTCAAGGGCTATTATAACAAAGTGGTTGTAGGTGATTTTCTTACAGCTTTTCAGTCAAATCCCACTGATCCTATGATGAGAAGAGAATCTGTGATGATTCTTGAAACTTTATATACTGCAAGACTGAATATTCCAACTGTTGGAGCTTCCGGCGCTGTATTTGGTATTTTGCTTGCATTTGGAATGATGTTTCCCGAACAACGGATTTATGTATGGTTTCTTTTTCCAATCAAAGCCAAATGGTTTGTTGTGATTTATGGTGCGCTCGAACTGATACTTGGTGTTTCCAACAGAGCCGGAGACAATGTGGCTCACTTTGCACATCTGGGAGGAATGGTTTTTGGGTATTTTCTCATCAGATACTGGAAGAAGAAAGGGTTTAACAGATTTTAATCATGCGTTATGAATTTTGATCCTTACAAACAAACATTTTCAGCAGGAAAACGACCACCCTTGATGAAGGGAATTTTTGATTTCCTCAAAAATCCGCATGTGCTCAACCGTACTGTTTTGCTTCTTGTGATAACTTATGCCTTGTTCCTGCTTACATGGCTTTATATGTATCTGTTTGCCATGCCCCTGAAATTTGGGGAAACAGAATTCAGATTCTTTGTGAAATATATTGCACTGCCCGGAACTGTTGAGGGGGTGAAACAAATGCCATGGACAATTGTAACTCATTTTCTTGCCCACACTGGTTTCTTTAATCTCTTGTTCCATATCATTATTCTTGTGGTTTTTGGAAAACTTTTTTTTCAGTTCTGGAGCGGGGCACGTTTTATATTCTTGCTTTTGCTTTCTGCTTTTGCCGGAGCTGCATCATTCCTTTATGCTCCGTTTATTATTCCTTCTCTTGCTGATGTATCACAAAATTCAATGCTTATTGGTGCCGGCGCATCTGTTTCTGCACTGATGATTTATATGCTGGTGTTTATGCCTGATTATACATTTGTTTATATGATGCTCGTTCGCATTAAAATGAAATGGATTATTCTTGCTTTTGTGATAATAACTGTGCTCTCATATAAATCTGAAATGCCAGGATTACTCATGTCGCAACTAGGTGGTGCATTGTTTGGTGGTCTATTTGCATTTGGGTCAAAATTTCTTCAACAAAAACAAAGAAAACAGCCCAAAATGAGAGTTAAAAAAAGTAAAAAACAGGAACCGGTCAAAACAAGGACTGACGAAGAGTATAATATCATCAAAAAACAAAGACAGGACAAACTTGATGCAATTCTTGAAAAAGTTTCAAAAACTGGATATGGCAGTCTTACTCAGGAAGAGAAAGATTTTTTGTTTTTTGAAAGTAAAAGATAATTTTGGTAACTGCTCAGCACATCTTTTTATAAGCCACGAATCTGCGAATTTTCACGAATAGACACATTGATTCTGCAAAAGCCATTACACAGTTTCAAATTATGAAATACTGAAAGCAAGCTTTCTCTATCAAAATTTGAAACTGTGTCAAAATTAAATCTGCTGGCGCTGATTTAATTTTCTGTTTTCATGGCTTTTGTATTGCATAGCACTTAATATTTTTGGAAATTTGGGAACTTGTACTGAGCAGTTACCAAATTTTGAATAAGCATCTATTGTTTTTATTTGTACATTTGTTGCGCTTAACAATTAAAAATTGAAGTTATGAAATCAAAATTACTGTTTTCTCAGATTATTTGTTTGTTATTTGTGTTTACAATTTTTAATCAGGTTTTATTTGCACAAACATGCTTTAATGCAGGGACTGGAGTTGACGGAGCTTATCATGCAACATCAAATACAACACTGGCAGGTGGAGTTTATAATTTTACAACATTTACCATTGATGCTGGTGTTATTGTTGAGGTCACAGGCCCTGATCCATTAATGATTCATTGTACCGGGCAGGTGCTGATAAATGGCACCCTGGTTGCTGATGGAGGCGACGGACAAAATGGAGTTACCTTTTCAACTTATGGAATTGGAGGTATTGGTGTTGCAGGTGGTCATAATGGAGGTGATGGTTTCTTTATAGCATCTGGAGGTCCGTTTGATGGTTTTGATGGTGATGGGCAAGGTGGAGCTAATACAAAAGGTTCACAATGGTCAGGTGGTGGTGGAGCAGGGTATGCAACCGTTGGATTTGGAAGCGGTAGTAGCGCCGGTGGTTTTGGTGGTTTGGCATATGGTAATATGTATGTTTCAGACTTGTTTCCAGGCTCTGGTGGAGGAGGAGGTTCAGGAGGAAATAACTGTGGTTCAGGTGGCGGCGGAGCCGGTGGTGGTGTGATTGTAATTCACTCGGCCATTTCCATTGTTGTGAATGGAACAATTTCATGTAACGGAGGTAACGGAGGAACTGATGGTGGCGGAAGTTGCGGAGGCGGTGGAGGTGGTTCAGGCGGTGTTATATGGCTGGCTTCACCATCAATCACTCATGATGGAGTGCTAAGTGCTGTGGGAGGACAGGGTGGAAGTTCAAATAATATTGGAAGTCCTTACTATGGAGTGGGAGGTAATGGTGGATTAGGAAGAATACGAGTGGATTATAATGGTTCTCCCGTAGGAAGTGGCACAATGATTCCTTTTCCAGGTTTTCAAACAACAATACCAGCACAGGAATTAACTGCAGGAATAGCTTCAATGTTATGTTACGGTGATGCAACAGGATTTGTGGCCGCTGACTGTTCAGGAGGAATTTATCCATATATGTATGAGTGGGCACCTGTTTCCAGCCCTGATTCTATTGTAACTGGTGTCCCGGCTGGGACATACTATCTGACAGTAACAGACTATAATTGGTGCAGTAAAACTACTTCGGTTGTTGTAACTGAAGAGGCTCAAATTGATGTGTCAACTTCATTAAACGGAATCACTATTTCAGCAAATCAGGCAGGCGCTTCTTATCAGTGGCTCGATTGTGATCTCGGGTTTAGTCCCATATCAGGCGAAACAGGTCAAAGCTTTACTCCGGTTCAAAACGGCAACTATGCTGTTGAAGTGACTGTAGGCGAATGTTCTGATATTAGTGCATGTGTCAACATCAACACTGTTGGCATGGATAATTATATTAATCCTTTTGTAAAGGTGTATCCAAATCCTTCAGATGGACATTTTACAATATATTTGCCCGAAGATGCTGAGGTGACAGTTTTTGATTTTGGAGGTAAAGAAATTTTTAGAAAAGAATTCAAGCAGGGAATCAGCGATATTGATTTGAGAGAAATGTGTGCTGGCGTTTATCTTATGAAAATTACCGGTAGCATGACAGTGAAATCAGAGAAGCTCATTATTCAGCCCTGATATAGCTATCGAAATCTTCTTTTTCCAAATACTTTCGTCATCTATCGCGAAAAAAAATCTAATTTTTGAAGAGTTTCCATTGCCGAAAATGTTTGTATATTTGCAATTCTTATTTAGTTTGATTTTAAATTATACTCATGACGCTATACGATCTGAATCCGGGTGAAAAGGGCCTTATTATTAAGATTGATGGGAGCGGTGCTTTCCGTAAGAGATTGATTGATATGGGGTTTATCCGTGGGAAGGAGGTGAGTGTGGTAAAAAAAGCGCCCCTGCAGGATCCCATTCAATATGCAATTATGGGATATGAGATTTCTCTGCGTGGAGAAGAAGCTCGAAGAATTGAAATAATCAAGCTGGATGATTTTGTTGAAAATAACAAACAGCTTGTTGATTTTAACGGGGTTAATACCACTGAGACAATGGTTCCTGCACGTACTAAATCATCTGAAAAAAGTATCAATGTTGTACTTGTGGGGAATCCAAACTGCGGCAAAACGACAATTTTTAATTATATTTCAGGTTCCAGAGAAAATGTGGGAAACTATCCTGGTGTTACAGTAGATGCCAAAAGGACTCAGTTTAAATATAACGGATATAAAATCAGACTGATAGATTTGCCAGGCACCTATTCTATTTCCGCTTATACACCTGAGGAAGTTTTTGTAAGACAGTTTCTTACCAGTGAAAAAACGGACATTGTTATCAATGTTGTGGATTGTTCAAGTCTTGAACGTAATCTTTATCTTACCACACAATTACTTGATCTTGACCTGCAAATGGTGATGTCACTGAATATGTATGATGAGTTGGCAGACAGGGGTGATCAGTTTGATTATCATCATTTTGCTGAAATGATAGGCGTCCCTGCAGTCCCTACTGTGGGAAAAAAAGGTGAAGGGATGAAGGAGTTGCTCGACAAAGTAATTCAGGTATACGAAAACAATGAACCCACAGTTCGCCATATTCATATTCATTACGGAACTGTTATTGAAGAGTCAATTGAAAAACTGGAAACCGAAGTTAATGCATCAAAACATTTCCCATCGCATATTCATGATCGATTCATAGCACTGAAACTTCTGGAAAAGGATACAGATTATATCAGAGAAGTGAGCGCACATACTTCTTTATCGGGATTAAAAGAGCTCACATTCAGAGAAATTGAAAGAATTGAACATACATTTTCTGAAGAAACAGATACATTGCTAGCTGATTTACGCTATGGTTTTATTGCCGGTGCTTTGAAGGAAACCTATACTCCGGCAATTGCAGAAAAAAAGGAAAAGACTTTCAGCCGAAGATTGGACAGAGTTTTTACACACAAATTATGGGGATTACCCATTTTTGTATTTGTGCTATGGCTCATGTTTTTTTCTACGTTTACAATTGGCGGTTTTTTCATGGAGTGGATTGAAGCAGGTGTTGGCTTGCTTGGAGAATTTTTGTCAAACGTAATTCCTGAAGGAGTTGTTCAGGATATGCTGGTAGAGGGAGTTATTGGTGGTGTTGGTGGTGTTATTGTTTTTCTTCCCAATATTGTTATTCTTTTTCTTTGCATAGCATTTATGGAAGGCACCGGTTATATGTCGCGCATTGCATTTATCATGGACAGGCTAATGCACAAAATCGGACTTCATGGAAAATCATTTATCCCACTCATTATGGGATTTGGCTGCAATGTGCCCGCCATTATGGCCACACGAACATTGGAAAACAGATCCGACAGAATCCTCACAATGCTTATTATTCCACTGATGTCATGCAGTGCAAGACTTCCTGTATATGTGTTGCTTATTTCCGCTTTTTTTCCAAAAAATCCCGCATTGATGCTTATGCTTATTTATTTGCTGGGAATATTTTTTGCTGCCTTTTTTGCCTTGATTTTTAAAAAATTGTTTTTTAATAAAACAGAAGCTCCTTTTGTTATGGAACTTCCACCATACCGAATGCCTACTTTGAGAGCTACCTATGTGTATATGTGGCTCAGATCTTCCCAATATCTAAAAAAAATGGGTGGAATTATTCTTATTGCCTCTCTGATTATATGGGTGCTTGGATATTTTCCGCGAAATATTCAGTTTGAAAAAGATTATGAAGGACAAATTGCAGAAATCCATTTGAATTATTCAACAGCTAAACAAACCACATCATCCACTGATACTTTGTTGATTTTAAAAGAAAACTGGGTAAATGAACTTACCAGTGTGGTTAATCAGCGTGAACTTGAAAGACATTCAAAAACCTATATAGGTATTTTGGGCAGAGCAATTGAACCTGTCATGGCCCCCCTGGGGATGGATTGGAGATTAAGTATTAGTTTGCTTTCCGGATTTCCAGCAAAGGAAGTAATAATTAGTACAATGGGTGTCTTGTTTCAGGAATATGAGCTTGATCCCGAAAACCCCGACACAGATAATCCAAAAACACGTATTGTATCTCTTGACAAACGCTTGAAAGAATCTGTTTTTCTTGAAGATGCATCAGGAAGCAGACCTCTCTTTACAAAAGTATCTGCATTTGCTTTTCTGCTTTTTGTCTTGTTTTATTTTCCATGTACTGCTTCAATCGTAGCTATAAAAAAAGAATCAGCAAAATGGTCGTTTACTTTGTTATCAATTATCTATACAACAGGTTTTGCATGGCTTATCGCTTTTTTGGCAAACTATTTGGGAAATTTGATTTATTAACATTCTTTTGTAGAAAAAAAATCATTATTCATGCACGGTTATAATTTTTTTTATTAATTTTGTATTATTAACAATTAAAATAATAATTATGAAAACATTAAGAATTTTATTTTCACTCCTTATCGTCGTAGCTTTTGCTTTGACTTCTTGCGACAAAGAAGAAGAACAAGAAGCTGTTCCAATGCCAAAAGCAAAATTAACAGGATTTGTATGGGCAGATCTTGACCTGAATGAAGCCGGTCTTGAATATGCACCTTCTGGAACAAAAATTCTGGTTTGGGTTGATACTGAAGATTTATTCATAGATCCAAATGCAGTAATTACCTATCCAAGAAAGTATTATGAAGCTACTGTTGGTGCAGATGGAAAATATTCAATTGATATTGAAGTTGGGAATAATCCTGTGACTGCTGTGATTGCTCCCGGAGATTTCTGGTATGATCAGTTAATTAATCCTACTGATACTGAGACAAAAAGATATTCAATGGCTCCTGTTACTGTAACTCTATTACAGAAACAAACCAAAATTCAGGACTTGGTATTCTTATAGAACCATATCATATTAAAATAAAAAAACCCGGACTTCAAAAATCCGGGTTTTTTTTGATTGAAAATATTTCAATCAAAAGACAAAAAACGTTCAGCTTCTATGGCAGCCATACAACCACTTCCTGCTGCTGTTACAGCTTGTCTGTAATATTCATCCTGTATGTCACCGGCTGCAAATACGCCTTCAACACTTGTTTTGGTTGAACCAGCTGTGGTTTTAATATATCCGTTTTCATGCAACTCAAGTTGACCTGCAAAGATATCCGAATTGGGTTTGTGGCCGATGGCGATAAAAACTCCGTCAATATTCAGTTGATGTTCCTCTTTTGTTTGTACATTCTGAAGAATCACTCCATTGACCGATCGTGTAAATCCCTGTTCTTCACCAACAATCTCTTTTATCACATGATTCCATTTCAATTCTATGTTGGATGTGTTAAATACCTTGTTTTGCATTGCTTTGCTGGCTCTCAGCTCATCACGTCGGTGAACAAGATATACCTTGCGGCACAATTTTGCAAGATACGTTGCTTCTTCTGCAGCAGTATCTCCTCCCCCCACTATAACGACATCCTTTCCTCTGTAAAAGAAACCATCGCATGTTGCACATGCGGATACGCCAAATCCGTTGAATTTGTTTTCCGATTCCAAACCAAGCCATTTGGCAGAGGCACCGGTGGCAATGATAACAGTTTCAGCAATAATTTCTTTTTCATTTTCATCCCAACAATGGAATGGGCGTGATGAAAAATCAACTTTTGTTATCATGCCCGAACGAATGTCTGTTTCAAAACGTGCTGCCTGTTTCTTTAAATCTGCCATCAATTCAGGACCCTGAACTCCTTCAGGATAGCCAGGAAAATTTTCAACTTCGGTGGTGATGGTTAGTTGCCCGCCGGGCTGAAGACCTTCGTATAATACCGGTTTCAAGTCTGCACGGGCAGCATAAATGGCTGCTGTATATCCTGCAGGTCCTGACCCAATAATTAAACATTTTGTAGTTTCCATGTAAATGAATATTTTATTTTATTATTAGTATGCAAAATTACAAATTATTCACCTTGTTTGTTTAAAAATCGAATTAGGATTTGATTGAAAATATCAGGATGTGTCTCCATTGGGCAATGAGCACTGTTTTCAATTAATTCCAGATGCACAAAAGGCATTTCATCAAGGGCTTTTTTTGAAAAACCAAGTGGAACCCAGGTGTCCTGATCTCCCCATATTGCAAGTGCTGGCAATTCCATTTGAGAGGCTTCAAAAGTTTTTGTTTCTCTGGATCTTGTCATTGATTTAACAATTGCAAGTGATGTCCCCGAAATCTGCAATGCCTTCAGATACATCTCACTATCTGCCGGCTCAGGCTCCTGCCCATATGCTGATGCTAAAAGCCGGTGAACACGCTTTGGAGTTATGAAAAACTCCTCACCCACAACAGCTAGAAATCTTTCTAAAGGTGCAAGCCTCATATAAAAAGGAACCAGAGTGGTCGCTTCCTCAAGTTTTGAAAATAATGCTCCTGCTGCAAAAGTGACACTGACAATATTTTCAGGATACAGAATGCCAAGTGCCTGTGCAATTCCTCCTCCCATTGAATGTCCAACCACATGCCACCGGATAGTGTCAGAAAATGTTTTCATAAAAGAATGTAATAAATCAGCTCTGGCCGAAAAGGATGAATTGAGTTTTGGATTTCGATCACTATATCCGTAAGGCGGAATATCAACAGCAACTACATGATAACCAGCCCGTGTCAAGGCATGAACTGTATATCTCCATGTGTATGTAGATCCACTGAATCCGTGAATCAGTAAACACCATGTCTTTTTTGACACACTATCAGGTACCCAATGGCGATAGTGCACGTGAACACCATTGCAAAGGATTTCTTTGCTGTTGTTATAAGGACCTTTGGGATTATGCTTAGAATGTGTCATCCCCATGAAAAATGGAATTCCAAAAATTAGAAAGAAAATGACGCCTGTGGTTTTAAAAAATACTCGCCTGATTTTCATTTGCATTAAATTACATGGTCATGACAGAATGATTGGTTTTTTAAACTTATTCAAAAGTACAAAATAATTAATACATTTGCTGCTTATCAAAGCAGAAAAATCAATGCAGAAAGGTTTGTTTAAAGGCTATTGGCTTATTGTAACCATTGGAATGGCATTGCTTGTGCCTTTTTTTGTGCTTTCTTTTTTTACTTTTCCGGCAGCTGATGATCTGTGTGTGGGGAGTTATGTTTTTGAACATGGTCTGTTTCCCGCTCAGAAAATTATTTTCCAGCAGGTAAACTCCCGTATTGTAAGCGGTTTTCTTGTTTCAGTTTTTGTTTCAAACGGGTTGATAGTCTACAGGCTTGCAGTGTTCTGTATTCTGGTTTTCTTTTTCTTATCATCTGTGTTTTTTTTTCATACTCTTCTGGGGTCTTTTAAAAAAGCACTTTTGGGTGGAATTGCTTTTATATTGCTCACGCTGAATATTTTTCCTGATATTGCCGAAATGGTGTACTGGATTTCAGGGGCAGTCAATTATTTTTTTCCTGCTTCTCTGGTGTTCCTGTTTTTTGCAATATTTATAAAATGTATTAAAAACCAAAAGTTTTCAATCAAAAAAGTCTTGTTGTTATCAGGGATACTCATACTCATTGCAGGCTTACATGAAATGGCACTAATCTTTACAGGCGCATTGATACTGTATATTGTTTTGTTTTTCAAAGCTTCACTCAAAATCAAATGGATTGCTCTTTTGCTGATTTGTTTGGCCATACTCAGTTTTTTTCTGATACATTTCACTGGAGCAAGCATGACAAGAATGAACAATTATGAGTTTGCAGGGTATCAGAACATCATTAGCAGGAGTTTGTTGTCATTTGTAAAACTATTTGTTTTGGTATTTACTTCCTTTCCTTTTTTACTGGCTTTGTTTGCTGTTTTTGTATTTACTGATAGGAAAAGGGATAGCTTCTACAACAAGTCCAGATTTATTTTTTCACTTTGTTTTTTGTTATTGTTAATATTGTTTCTCATTGCTTTGCCAGTGGTTGCAACATCAATGGTTCCACCCCTCAGAGTGTATTCGTTTCTCTGTTGTTTGCTGATACCGGCATTGTTGTTCCACGCATACATATACAGAATCCACTATTTTCCGCAACTGAAAATAAGCTTCATTCAGCGTTTTTTCCTTGGACGCATTCTGGCTGTGATATTTATTGTGTCTCTTTTGGGAGGCTTTTATAAAGTTCCAGGTGGTGAATTTCTTTTTACAGGTAATATGAGTGCAGCAATTCATGACCTCACTTTTTCAGCACGGCCATATGCCGAAGAAATGCAGGCAAGAATTGATTTAATAGAGCATCAGGCTGTTGTTAACAGAGATACAGTGTGGTTGAATGAAATTCAGCACAAACCCTCAACACTTGTTTTTCTTGATATTACAGACGAAAATCCAAAATGGATACAGCATTGTTTTTGTAGATTCTATGATTTTGAAGGGGAACTGATTCTTATAGAATGAAGATGATTTTGGTGATGCTTAATATTAGTATCTGTTGAGGGCTAAAAAACACACCGGTATAAAGTAAACTCTATACCGGTGGGAAAGAAGTGTTTCATAAGCCGGATTCTGTATCTCCTTAGAGATGCTGTCATTTATCTGGGTCTGATGTCACCATCAGACTCAATCAGCCTACCCCCCGGCATTGGACGGGCTATCCTTCATTGCCGGTATATTTGGCCTTTCAACACATAGTGTTTACCCCATCTGATGGTCACCCAACAGATGCGTGAGCTCTTACCTCACGTTTTCACCCTTGCCACGCACAAGGCGGGGCGGTTGTTTTCTGCGGCACTTGACGTTGGCATTTTCCAATACCACCTTCCCGTTAGGAAGTATATTGCCCTTTGTTGTCCGGACTTTCCTCTGTATGATTTTTGAAAAAAATACAGCGACAGCTGAAACACTTTGCAAAAATACAAAGAAATCAGTACTTTAGGCTTTATTGTTCAATAATGAAATATCAAGCTGAGAAAATTTTTTCTTTTTTTTCAAATGATATTCAAAAATGATTGACCTGGGATAGATATAATTTAAAGAAAACCCGGGATTTAGTTTTCTTTTGGACGTATGTTTGAAAAATGAAAAATATGTATTCATTTGTGCTTTGAATACTGCTGCAAAATCATTTACGTTTCCCTGAATTAAAAATGTGAATGCCGCAATCCAGTCAATGAATAATCGTTTGGTAAGGGTCATAAAAACTTTTCCTTTGGGAAGATTTTTGTATAAAAGTAAATAATTATTTCTGAAATTCAGATATGTTTTTCTGGATGATTTTTTTGGCAATGTGCCACCGCCAATATGATATACTTTGCTTTGAGGAACAAAAACAACTCGTTTTCCATGATTATGAAGTCTCCAGCAAAAGTCAATTTCTTCCATATGTGCAAAAAAATCAAAGTCAAGCCCTCCAAGTTGATGATACACATCAGCTCTGACAAACAGGCACGCACCAGATGCCCAGAATATATCCCTGAAGTCATCATATTGTCCTGTGTCTTCTTCAATGGTGTTAAAAATTCGACCACGGCAGAAAGGAAAGCCGTTTTTATCAATAAAACCACCTGCCGCACCGGCATATTCAAACATATTGCGATTGTAATAATCCATTATTTTTGGCTGACACGCTGCAATTGTATTGTCTGATTCCATGGTCTCCAAAAGAGGCTCAAGCCAGTGTTCTCCAACTTCAATGTCTGAGTTGAGCAGAACGTAATAATCAGCATCAACTTGTTTCAGTGCAGCATTATATCCTCCTGCAAATCCGTAATTTGCATCATTGATAATCAGAGTGATTTCAGGGTAAAACTGTTTCATAAAATCAACAGAGTCATCGCTGGATGCATTGTCTGCTACAATGACTTCAGCATTGGGTGTCCGGTCTATAAGCATAGGAAGGAAGCGTTCCAAATAGGACCTTCCGTTCCAGTTAAGAATGACTACTGCTGTTTTGCTCAAGACGTGTTTTTATATAGAGTAATGCAAAAGTAATGAAAAAAAACTGAAACCTTAAGGCAAAAAAAAACCGCCGATGAAGGCGGTTCTTTTTATATAAATGAGATAAGATTATTTTGAAATCATAATCTGTTGAGCGCTTACACCATTTTCGTTGTAAACTTTAATTGAATACATTCCGTTGGCAAATGATTCAGCATTGAGGTGATATTGTTTTGCACCTACCAGTGATTTGAATACAAGTTGTCCGTTCATGTTGTAAACTTCAATTTTTGTAATAATATTTTCAGCTACAATTTGAACATAATCTTTAGCAGGATTTGGATATACTTCAAAAGTTGTGTTTGAAGCTTCAAATATGCTTGTTGTATTGTTGATGCTTACATCCAGTGTGTCATTTGTATTGTCTTCGTCAGTTGCAAGTTCAGTCCATGAAACAACATTAATTGCTCCGGTTGCTGAGAAGTCAAAAGTGCCTGTGAATGTGTAGTCAATTGTTGCGCCTGGGTTTACTGTGGCAGAAACAGTTTGAGTTTCAACAGTGCCACCATCAATTTGAAGAGCTACATCAAAACCGGTTTCAGCAAAAGTACCAAAGTTTGTAATTGTCACAGTGACTGTTTCAGCATTTGTAAGTTCTCCACTGGTTGGAGCAACAAGTGCCGTAACACCAATATCATGCTTGTCAACAACGATTCCGGGGTTTGTAATAACAAATGTTGCGTGTTGTTTGGCAGCGGCATCAGATATCATAGTAAATGCTCCGGTTGCAAGGTTGTATGTGCCAAACTGATAAGCAGTTCCGCATGTAATAGTGTAAAGAGTATTTGTGACATGGTCAAAAGATACATCCTGTCCGAAATTGAGGTCAATGCCAACAGGCCCAATGATTGTAGTAGCTCCTGTTGCAGGGTTAATGCTGTATAGGTTATCATCATCAAGAGATGGAGCATAAAGTAATCCGTCATTTGCAAAGTCCATTGCGATAAGCATGCCTGTGCCAACACCAATCTCTGTTAATGCCAGTGTGCCTAAGTCAAGTGTGCATAAATGAGGTAAATTCCCCGCATCAAGAACAACAACATACATTGTGCTGGTGGTCCAGTTCCATGCCAGTCCTGTTGGAGTACCAGCCACACCTGTAAGTGATCCTAAAGAACTGAAAGATCCGTCAGGGGCAACTGTTCCAAATGATGCATCACTGTAAACTCTGTAAATGCTTGTTCCGTTATATTCTTCTGCCATTGGAAAAGGAGAGCTGTTTATGGTACCAAGGTTTGTAAGAGCTCCTGTGGCGAGGTTTATTGAGTGATACAGACCATCAGTTGTGTTTCCTGTTAATGCTTCAGGTAAATCGCCAACAGCAAAAGGTTGTGTTATTGTGTTATTTGCTGCATTAGCATCTCCGGCAAGTAAAGTTGTAACTGTAACTGTATAGTTACCAAGCACTGCAGTCCAGTTGTTAAAACTAAGGTTTTGTGTAGCTGCAGGGGCAAGATTGGTTACAGTTGTGTTATCAGTATAAACATCAACTGAACCATCATTAATAACAATACTTACATCGAATGTTTCGGTTGTAGTTCCATAGTTTTGAACAACGGCTGTAGGTGTGACTATCGTTCCAGTCTGGTAGAAAGACCCCATTGTGATGCTCTGAGTTCCCACATCACTTGCAGTTGCTTCAGCAATGTTAATGGTTCCGGTTAATGAATGAGGAGTGCCTCCATAACCATCACCCATTACATAATATCCGATAGATTGTGTACCTGTAACGCCTGCACCAATGGTGACAGAGACACTAAAAGCATATGTGCCCTGGGTAAGAGCACCACAACTGGAAGGAGTTGTAATCTGACCCCATACTACAGTTTGTCCAGAAATTGGGGTCATGTCCATGGTTGGTCCGCATCCATTAGCTGTAGCCAAAGGATTACTGGTTCCAGCAGTTTGAGGTACCATGCCAGCAGGAAATGTCATTGAAACACCATCAACAAATTCTGCATCAGGACTTGCAAATTGGAGCTCAAAATTGAGTGTTTGTGTAGTCCCTGGTACATATGAAGGTGATGTACAAGTAATACCCCCAGTCAAGGATTTGTCTCCACCATTTTGAGAAATGACTCTAACTCCTTTTGCAGAAGTTAAGCTTTGTGCAAAAATTGCACCTGAGATGAGCATAATACTCATAAAGAAAATAATGTGTTTTTTCATAATTAAGATTAGTTTAAAATTTGTGCAAATTTACCTGGAGTTTGGCATTTTACTAGATAAATAAAAAAATAATTTTTAAAAAGCTTGTT
>CAZGIW010000072.1:0-20778 GCA_964526285.1 uncultured Bacteroidales bacterium
AATTAAACAAAAAAATCATTTTGCAAAACTAATGGCCTGTCGAAGTATTCGTGGCTTATAAAATTTGTAATAAACACTTACAAATAATCTCGACTCGCTTTGCTTTTTTTTATCTAATTTTGCATGTTTATTCATGTTGAAAATGTCTGTTACTGAAAATTTCCTTCAACTAAAAAATGAAATTCCTGTTAATATTCAGCTTGTTGCTGTGACAAAATTTCAGGAAAAAGAACAGATTATGCAGGTGTATAACACCGGACATAAAATATTTGGCGAAAACAAAGTTCAGGAAATAATAAGAAAAAATGAGCAATTGCCCGATGATATTCACTGGCACATGATCGGGCATCTTCAAACCAACAAAGTAAAATATATTGCTCCGTTTATCTCCATGATCCACAGTGTTGACAGTATTAAGCTACTGAGCGAGATAAACAAACAGGCTTTAAAATCAAACAGGGTCATTGATTGTCTGCTACAGTTTCATATTGCCACCGAAGAAACAAAGTTTGGGCTTGATTTAAATGAAGCTGAAGAAATACTCAAATCGGATGAATTTAAAAAATTCAAGTCAATACGTATTTGTGGAATCATGGGAATGGCTAGTTTTTCAGATGATTTGCAACTGGTACGGAAAGAATTTAAAACTCTTACACATATATATAATGTATTAAAAGATGGTTTTTTTAAAGACAATTCGGATTTTCAACATATTTCAATGGGAATGACAAATGATTATCACATTGCTATTGAGGAAGGAAGTACGATGCTGAGGATTGGATCAAGGATATTTTTTGAGAAGGATAAAACCTGATGTTTATAGAAAAAATAAAATAGAAAAAAGAAAATATTAAAGTTGAAATAGAGTGCTCGTTACTGTTTTGTTATTTGTGTTGGGTTTTATTGTTCTGATTTTCGGAGCACATTTCCTTATTAAAGGCGCTTCGCTGCTGGGCAAAAAATTCAATATTCCTTCTATCGTCATTGGAATGATTATCGTTGGTTTTGGCACTTCTGTGCCTGAACTGGTGATTAGTATTTTTGCTACCCTTAAAGATTCTCCTGAAATTTCTATCAGTAATGCTGTTGGTAGCAACATTGCCAATATCATGTTGGTTTTGGGTTTAATGCCATTTTTTATGACAGTGAAAGCAGTAAATCCAAAAACAATCAAATATAAAATTCCCTTTGTTATTTTCACTTCAGTTGTTCTCTTTTTCGCTGCAAACGGAAAAACTTTTTTTGATTCTTCAATCAACACTATTACAAGGCTGGATGGTATCATTTTTTTAATTGTATTTATTGGCTTTCTCATATTCACTTTTTTTGGAGACAGAAAAAACATGGATGATGAAAAAGCAGACGTAAAAAAACCAACGCTTATAATTTTATCTTTCATATTTTCAGGGATAGCAGGTGTCTATTTCGGAGGAAATCTTGTGGTTGAAAATGCCATCAGCATTGCAAAGTATTTTGGAATGAGCGAAGCTTTTATTGGAGTGAGTATTCTTGCCGTGGGTTCTTCTCTTCCTGAAATTATCAGTTCAATCACAGCAGCTTTGAAGAAAGAAGAAGGCATAGCACTGGGAAATATTATTGGCTCCAATATTTTTAATACTTTTCTGATCTTGGGAATTGCATCTGTAATAAAGCCTCTTAAGGTCTCAGATGAGCAGCAGTTTAATATTATTATAAATATTGTGGCATCAATACTATTCCTCCTTTTTGTTCTTGGAGGCAAAAAAGGACATGTTTCAAAAATTCAGGGTTTTATTTTTCTGACATTGTATGTTCTTTTTATTATTACTTCTTTCTATTTGTCACAAATCATCACATTCATCCCATTTTTGAAGTAAACATTCATTATTTGTGTATTTTTGTTCAAATTTTTTGCAATGAACAAAGCCACTTCCTATCGCTCCTCATTTATTCTGATTACAATTCTTTTTTTTATGTGGGGTTTCATCACATGTATGAATGATATTCTGATTCCCTATATGAAAAAAGTGTTTGAACTGAACTATGCCAAAGCCATGCTCATTCAGTTTTCATTTTTTGGTGCCTATTTCATTGGTTCACTCATTTATTTTCTCATATCAGCTTTTTTTGGCGATCCCATTCAGAAAATTGGTTATAGAAAAGGGATTATCATTGGACTTCTCATATCGGGCATTGCCTGTTTTTTGTTTTATCCGGCCTCAGAGGCGCATCTCTACTCATTTTTTCTCAGTGCACTTTTTATTTTGGGGCTTGGGTTTACTATGCTGCAGATTGCGGCAAATCCATATGTGGCCATACTCGGAAGTCCCGAAACGGCATCCAGCAGACTCAATCTTTCTCAGGGATTTAATTCCTTCGGAACAACCATTGCTCCTATCATAGGGGGCTATCTTGTGTTTCATTTGTTTGCAACATACGGAACACCATTGATTAATTCTGCCAATGAACCCATCCTCACAGATGGAGGCAATATCATGTCTGCTGCTGGTGTTCAGATTCCTTATTTTATCTTTTCAGGAATTTTCTTTTTGCTTGCAATCGTTTTTATGTTTGCCAAACTCCCAGCATTACACCAAAGCGGCATCCCAGTAAAAGGAATACAGGCACTAAAGTTCAGCCAACTCTCTCTTGGTGTCATTGCCATCTATTTCTATGTGGGCTCTGAAGTTTCAATTGGAAGTACAATCATTAATTATCTTCATGAACTGCTGGCCTATCCCGAAATGGAAGCCAAATTATTTCTGGCATTCTACTGGGGCGGTGCCATGATTGGGCGCTTCATCGGTGCCATATCTCTTGGTAAATTCAGCAGCAAGACAAGACAAATGTTGCTTATGACATTGATTGCAATCATCGGATTTCTTGTTATATATGGTGCTGCTTTTCTTGAAAGTCGTCTTGAATTTCATAGAGTATGGCCATTTTTTATCCTCATTGCCATCAACCTGATTGGTTTTGCCATTGGGCGTAATCTTCCGGCTCGCACATTGACTGTATTCTGTTTTGCAATTATCGGTTTGCTGTTCACAACTGTTTTCTCCAGTGGTCAACTGGCGCTGTGGGCAATTGTTGGTGTTGGCTTGTTCAATTCAATTATGTGGTCAAATATCTTCACTCTGGCCATTAATGGATTGGGGAAATACACATCCCAGGGTTCTTCTCTTCTTGTAATGGCAATTCTGGGAGGCGCATTACTACCTTTGCTTCAGGGTTATGTGGCTGACAGAACCGGCTTGCAAACATCCTATATTATTCTGGTGGTTCCCTATCTGTATCTGGCTTTTTACGGATGGAAAGGATATCTCCCAAAAAACAAGGAAATTCAGACATAATTAATCATAATCATATGTCAAAATATATTGCAGGAATTGATATTGGTGGAACAACAAGTGTTACAGGGCTTGTTGATGAAAATGCAAACATTGTATCACGAAAAACCATTGCCACACCAGGCTGGACAAAACCCGAAGATTTTTTCGCTGAATTGTCGCGTATCATCAAAGATTTTCCGCAAATCAAAAACAATCCGGAATCACTTCTGGGTATCGGTATCGGTGCTCCCAACGGAAATTACTTCAGAGGAACCATCGAATTTGCACCAAATCTTCAGTGGAAAGGAGTTGTTCCTGTGGTTGATATCTTATCTCAGTATTTTCCATCACTAAAAATTGTGCTTACCAACGATGCAAATGCAGCTGCCATTGGAGAAATGATTTATGGAAATGCCCGTGGAGAAAAGGATTTTATTTTGATTACACTTGGAACAGGTGTTGGAAGCGGTATAGTCAGCGATGGCAAACTTATTTACGGCCATGATGGATTCGCAGGTGAGATAGGACATACAGTGTATGATCCAAACGGTCGTCAGTGTGGATGCGGAAGAAAAGGTTGTCTTGAAACCTATGCATCAGCAGGAGGAATTCTGAAAACTGCTACTGAACTTATAGAACAAACAACAACTCCATCAATATTGAGAAACAAGGCAATTGGCGATCTCACAACAAAAGATGTGGGCGAAGCAGCACAACACAATGACCCGCTTGCACTTGAAGCCTTTGACTTCACAGCCCGCATTCTGGCAATAAAACTTGCAGACAGTGTTGCTCACACTTCTCCGTCAAGTATTTATATTTTTGGTGGCGTTGCAAAGGCAGGCGATGTATTGATGCAACCGTTAAAAAAATATTTTGAAGATTCATTACTTAAAATTTTTAAAAACAAAATCCAAATCAGGCTTTCCGGCTTATCAGAAAATGATGCAGCCATTCTGGGAGCTGCTGCACTCATTCAACAATAATTAAAATAACCATGAAAAAATTAACCCTTTTAACATTTTGCTTTTTTCTGATATCATCACTATTTTCACAGGAATTGATTCAATATGTCAATCCTTTTATTGGCACTGATGCACATGGGCACACCTATCCCGGGGCTGTTTATCCATTCGGACTTGTTCAGCTCAGCCCTGACACCCGAAAATATGGGTGGGACGGTTGTTCAGGCTATCACTACTCTGACAGTACTGTGTATGGTTTCAGCCACACCCACCTTAGCGGCACAGGTGTTTCTGACTATGCTGACATTCTTCTGAAACCATTTTCTCTTAAAGCCATTAATCATCAGCAAAACTTTGAATTACCCGATAATTTTATGTCAAAATTTTCTCATGATGACGAATCAGCATCTCCGGGATATTACAGTGTCAGGCTTCAACCTGACAATATACTGGTTGAACTCACTGCAACTGCAAGATGCGGAGTGCACCGTTACACATTTCGCAATGATGAAAACCCAATGGTTTTTATTGATTTGCAATACAGAGACTTAGTGCTTGATTCATACATTGAAAGAACCGGAAAAAATGAAATATCAGGATATCGATACAGCAAAGCCTGGGCAACTGATCAGAGAATATATTTTGTAATGCAGTTTTCACAGATTATTGAAGAATTTTCAATTGTGAAAGATGGAAAATATTCAGATCAAAACCCAGAAAAAGGAACAGACTTAAAGGCATTGATAAAATTTGCTGACACTCAAGACCAAATAATTGTAAAAGTTGGTATTTCAGGTGTTGACATCAACGGAGCCAGAAAAAATCTGGAACAGGAAGTTCCTGATTTTGATTTTGACGCAGTCAGAAAAAAAGCAGAACAAGCCTGGAATCATGAACTTTCAAAAATTGTCATTACCGACCCTGATGACAATAAAAAGGCCGTATTTTACACTGCATTGTATCGCTGCATGATTGTGCCTAACATATATAATGATGTTGACGGAAGATACATGGGCAGAGATTTTAAAATTCACGAAACAAGTGGTTTTGATTATTACACAGTTTTTTCACTATGGGATACATACAGAGCATATCATCCGCTGATGACAATCATTGACCGAAAACGTACATCTGATTTTGTAAACACAATGCTGAAGCAATACGAACAAGGCGGATTGCTTCCTGTGTGGGAATTTGCATCAAATGAAACATGGTGTATGATTGGATACCATTCCGTTCCTGTAATTGCAGATGCAATTTTGAAAAAAATTGATGGATTTGATTATGAAACAGCACTTGAAGCGATGATAAAAAGTTCGATGCAGGACCATTTCGGATTGAAATACTATAAAAAACACGGATATATACCGGCTGACTTTGAATCAGAAAGCATTTCAAAAACCCTGGAATATGCCTATGATGACTGGTGCATAGCAAACACAGCAAAAATTCTGGGAAAGACTGATATTTATGAGGAATACATCAAAAGAGCACAGTATTACAAAAACATTTTTGACCCTGAAACTGGATTTTTCAGACCAAAACACAATGGAAACTTTATAACACCTTTTGAACCACGAGAAGTTACTTTTCATTTTACCGAAGCAAATGCATGGCAGTATTCAATGTATGTGCCCCAGGATGTGGAAGGATGGAAATCCATGCTTGGAGGCGACCCTGTATTATGCAGCAAACTTGATAAAATGTTTGCATTACCCACACAAACCACCGGCAGACATCAGGTTGATATCACAGGATTGATTGGTCAATATGCACAAGGTAATGAACCTAGTCATCACATGGCTTATTTGTATGCCTATTGCGGACAACCATACAAAACACAACAATACACCAATCAGATTATGAACGAGTTGTACACCAATACCCCCGACGGATTGTGCGGCAATGAAGATTGCGGACAAATGTCTGCATGGTATGTACTTTCCTCAATTGGATTTTATCCAGTTAATCCGGCTGACGGCATTTTTGTATTTGGTTCTCCTCAGTTTGAAAATGCAGAAATTCATCTTGAAAACGGAAACACATTTCGTGTTGCAACGAAGAACAGGAATTCTGAAAACATATACATCAGAGAAGTATTTTTAGATGGAAAAGAATATCCTTACACATTTATCAACTATTCTGATATTATGAAAGGCGGAGAACTTCAATTTGTAATGAGTGCTTCGCCAAATACTGATTATGGTCTCTCTGTTGAGCATCGTCCTGTATCTCAAATTTCTGATAAGATGATTGTTCCTGTTCCATTTTTTGTAAGTGATGGACGCACATTTAAAACCACAACAACGGTCAGTTTGCATACTATAAATCCTGATTACACATTATATTATACACTCGATGGCAGTGAACCTGATAAAAACTCATCCGTTTATCAACACCCACTGATTTTAGACAAAACCACGAATATTAAGGCAGTTGCGTGGGACAAACAGCTTGGTTTTAGCTTTTTGGCAGAATGTACCATGCATAAAATTCCGGAAGGGAGAACAATAAAAATCACATATCCGTATAGTTCTCAATACACAGCAGGCGGGGATGAGGGATTGATTGATTATTTGCGTGGGCCATCTGATTTCAAAACAGGCTACTGGCAGGGCTATCAAAACACTGATTTTGAGGCAATTGTGAATTTGGGAAAAACGGAAACAATCAGTAAACTTGCACTTGGTTGTTTGCAGGATGCCCGTTCATGGATTTGGATGCCGGAATATGTTGAGTTTTACATTTCAGAAAACGGAAAAAAGTGGCAGTATATGGGCAGGGTTGACCATCAAATAAGCGACAAGGATTTTCAGGCTCAGGTGAAGGATTTCACTCTTGAATTTAACCCTGTTAAAGCAAGATATGTAAAGGTGTTTGCCCGTAATTATGGAATGATACCTGATTGGCATCCGGGTGCCGGAGGGCAGGGATTTATTTTTACTGATGAAATTATTATTGAGTAATATTGAATTTGTGTGCTAAACAATATTTGCCACAAATTTCCAAAGAATGTAACCGCTGACAATTAGTTTGGCAAGTGTGCCAAACAAAAAGCCGATAAACACTCCAAAAGATGCTTTCAGGGCTACTTTTCCCTTTTTGCCTGCAATCAGTTCACCAATGAGCGCACCCACAAAAGGCAAAATAAAAATCCCCCATGGTGGTAGAATAAAAAAGCCCAGAAATAGCCCGATTATACTTCCCCATTTACCGCCTTTGCCACCTCCAAATTTTTTGGTACCCCACACAGGGAGTAAATAATCAATAATTGTCACTGCTATGACTATTGCAGCCATAATGAGCATAAATGTGAGTGAAAATGGAGGATCTGATTTTAACTGAAGTAATAATAATCCAAAATAGCTAAGAGGTGGACCAGGAATAACAGGAACAATACACCCTACCAGACCGACAATAATAAACACAGCACCCAGAATAATCCAGATCAGGTCAATCCAGTTAAAACTTAGCAGAACAAACAAATCCATCTTCAGAAATTTTACACAAAAGTATTGTTTTTTTTACAAAATAACCCTAACATTTTTTAACATAATTGAAATAATCCATATATTTGCCTCATATTCTTATCTTCTGGTTTTGAGAAAACTAATATTAGTCTTTTTGTTTTTGCCTCTTCTTTTATCGGGGCAACTGGATTCTGCGCTATATTATTCTCATGTTGATACTGCCACGTCAAATAAGTTTCTGATTCAGGCATATGGATCAAGAGATTTGATACCAGATCTTGTAACTGAGATCTATACTCTGAATTATTTGATAGGATGTGAAAACTATGAAGATGCATATGAATTTATAGAGCCTTTGCTTGAGAAACACAAAGACAATCCTTCTGCAATGGTTAAGTTAAATAATTTACTTGCAAGGATATACAATAAGCTTGATCGCACTGAAGAATCAGAGAATATCAGCAAGCGAATCATTTTTAATGCTTATGCCACAGCCAACGACAAAGTGATTGCCCTCAACAATCTGGCAGACATGATGCTTAATGCCAACAATACGGTTGAAGCACTCACTTTTCTCAAATATGCCAATGTAATTGCAAAAAACCACCATTGTCCTGAGTTGGCTCAAACAGAACTTTACTTAAGTTTTGCCTATGTCAATGAAGGCTTAAACAATAAAGTTGAAGCCACACTGCAAAGGGCAATGCAATATGTGAAATATCAGTATAATCCCATTACTGAAGCAAAAATATTAAATAATATTGGCGTTTACTATTTTATCAATGAGAAATTTGATTCAGCAAGACATTTTTTTAATGAACTCTATTTTAAGGCAAAAAAATTCAATCTCTATCATCAGGAAATCATCTCATTGTTTAACTTATCCAATGTTGAATACAATGACGGGAATCTTGAGGGAGCAATGGAGTATCTGAATCAGGTAAATACTGACCCTGAGAAAGTTGGGACCAGGCTTATGTCGAGGGTTTTATATACTTACGGAGTGATTTATTATGATCAGGGACAATATCAGAAGGCCTTGTCTTTTTTAAATGAAGCCGTTGAAATGGGACTTGCTGACAATAACCACAATATATTACTGTTAACGTATGAAACATTAGCTCAATGTTATGCAGCAGCCGGAATGTATCAACAGGCATTTGAAACCCAACATACATACTCCATTCTCAGTGATAGCATCAATGATGCAGACAGAATGATGGCTTTTGAAATATTTGAATCTGAGATTGATCTGTTGGAAAAAGACAAAAAAATCATTCAACAGGATTTGAACCTGTTCAGATTGAAACAGGAAAACCAAAAAATCAGAAACAATATCAAAAACATCCTGATTTTTGGTACTCTTGCTTTATTGATTATTATTAATGTTTCAATTTTTGTAGTTCTTAGAAAAAAATATGAACTACGAAAACAATTTGCAAAAGATGTCATAATTGAAAATGAAAAATTCAGATATCATATTGCATCCGAACTTCATGATGATATTGGACAACAATTATCTCTATTAACGCACAGAGAAGATATTAATCGTGACTCTGATTTGAAAGGCAAAATACAGAATGCGCTTGAAAGTTTGAGAGGTTTGTCAAAGCTCATCTATCCGCAGGCGTTAAATATCATGGGAATCATCCCCATGTTAAGAAAAATTCTACGTGATATTGAGGAAAACAATAAGATTTCAACACACCTGTTTGCAGAAGAAGAGTTGGAAGAAATGCTCAATGCTGATCAAAAACTTAACATCTTCAGAGTATTGCAGGAATGTATATCAAATAGTATAAAGCACTCAAATGCCACCATACTCAACATAAACATTAATCTTGACAATAAGTTCATACAGGTGATTTATAGAGATAACGGAAAACAGGAAGAACAAAAAAAACTACATTATGGATTTGGACTGGCTTCAATGACAATGAGAGCTGAAATGATTGATGCAAAAATTCAGTTTACACTTAATCCCAATGGTTTTATTATGAATATGCAAATTCCAATAAAAACTCAAAATGGAAACTAAAAAACTCAACAATTTCAAACACATTATGGTATTGGATGATCACCCGCTTATCAGGTCTTCTATCATCTCAATTCTAAAAAGAAAATATCCTGATTCGATATATTATGAAGCATCAAACGGAAACCAGGGTCTGGAATTAATAAAAAGTATTCTGCCTGATCTTATTCTTGTGGATATTGACATGCCCCTTATTAACGGAATCGAATTTCTTAGAACAATAAGAAAGCAGGGAATTCATTCAAAAGTCATTCTTATTACAGTGCATTCTGAAAAAGAGTTAATAATTTATGCAAAAAAACTCCAGGCAAACGGATACCTTACAAAGAATATTGACCCTGAACAATTTCTATATTTCATTGAAGAAGTGGAAGAAAATAATTTGTTTGTTGTTCCCGGAGAATACTACAAATCTCTGACAAAAGAAGTTATCTCAGAATTTGATACCATTCTTTCAACAATTAATCTTCTTACTGACAGAGAAATAGAAGTTTTCAGACTCATGTATAATGGTTTCAAGAATAAAGAAATTGCAGACAATCTCTGCATCACTGTTAAATCAGTTGAAAATTACAAAAACAGGATTGTAAATAAACTTGGTGACATCAATTTTATATTGAATGATTTGATGAGAGAAAAATCTCATATTCTGAAATTCCTGATTTAAAACATGTTCATAAATTTTGAGCTTATTAAAATGAGTATTCTGAATCCGCAACAACAATTCTTTATCAGCGACAAGAAAATACACACTGTTTCTAGCAGAGCTTGTGTACTTCAGCCTCCCCCAAACCATATTTATGAAGTGTTCAGAGTTATTTCTGGTGTGCCCCTGTTTATTGAAGATCATATGCAAAGGCTGGAGAATTCAATGATTTCAGCTGAAATAAAATATGACATAGCCTCAATCACAGAAGACATTGAACAACTGATGAAGCTTAATCAATATGCAACAGGGAATATCAAAATAGTTGTTTGGAAATCATTAAATTCATTACATCATCTTCTTTTTTATGACAAGCATGTATATCCGGATGATTCCATGTTTGAGAAGGGAATTGAAATTGGAATGCTTGACAGAGAAAGGCAGGATCCAAACATAAAACTATTTGATTCAACCATGCGAACTGATGCTGCCAGGCTCATCAATGACAATGCATTTTTTGAAGTTCTGCTTGTAACCAGGGAACAGTTTATAACAGAGGGGAGCAGATCAAATGTATTTCTCATAAAAAATGACAAAATTATTACTCCTCCTGCAAATCAGGTACTTGAAGGCGTTACAAGGAAACATGTCATCAATCTGATTAAAGACCTCAATCTTAATTTCATTGAAATCCCCGTACATCTTGATGAACTCAATGATATGGAATCTGTATTCCTTACAGGCACTTCAAGGCGGGTTTTGCCGGTTCACACCATATCTCCCAATACCAAAAAATTCAATACAAATCATCCTTATATCAGATTGTTACAGAAAGAGTTTATTAAAAGATGTGAGCAATACATCAATTTGAAAAAACCAATCTGATAAAGATGATAATCAGCTGAGGTTTCAACACCAGTGGAAACAATAAACCAAACAAAGCACCAAAAAAGTGAGCATCATGACCAATGTTGTCTTTCCCACGCCGTGCCATAACAGCAGAATATACCAGATATAACAATCCAAAAATATAGGCCGGGATATCAAAAGGGATAAAAAAGAACCTGATTGAGCCAACAGGATAAAACAATATACTTGCAAACACAACCGCTGACACAGCCCCGCTGGCTCCTACAGCAACATAGTTGTAATTGTTTCTGTGTTTAAAAAAAGAATAGATTGAGGACACAATGAGACCTCCAAAATATAGTGTCAGAAAAAACAAATGATGCTGTTGAAAATAAAGGGAAGCCACTTCCATCACAACAAAACCAAATGAATGTAACACAAACATATTGATAATCAGATGTGGCCAGTCGGCATGAACAAATCCATAAGTAATAAACCTCTGAAATTCTTTCTTGCGACTGATTCGGTAGGGACTAAACTCAAGTCTGTAAAACAGTTCTTTGCTTTTGAAGCAGTTGTAGCTTACAAACACTGTTAGAATAATAATTCCATAAAGAAGTATTTTGCTCAGCATAATCAATCAGTTTGTTCGGTTTTTTCCACTTCTTCTGTAAAGTCAATTTCAGATCCCAGCATACTGTGAGGAATAAGATACACTGCCAGCAGCATAAAAGAAGCAACCACAGGCCAGAATCTGTTTTGTCGCCGACGATAAAGGACAAAAAGAGCCACCATCCAAAAGATGAAAGCAATAGCCGTTTTATTGTCGGTAAGATCATGTCCAAATGGCCATCCTGTCCAGTAGGCACCGAAGGCATATTTTTGGACAATGGGACCCAATATCAACCCCCCGGTGAATAAAAATATAATTGTAAAAAATGTCAGCCTGTACGTGTGTCGTTTTATAAACAACGCCTCAAAACCAGTTCTCATTGAAAACAGCATAGCAAGAAACATGAGAATAATATGAGGAATAAGCACCACCGCCGGGACATGTCCCTTGTATCTGAGTACTGCCGGTGTTTTATTGAGAAGCGTTTCTTTGGTTTCATCCATGAGAATAATATGATACATTACTTTTCCAGCAGGTGGAAGCTGTGGCAATGTGGCAATCAATTCATCCCCTACCCGCTTCATGGACAAAGTGTCCCATGAATCAAAACTTTTATATCTTTTGTAAAAATAAATACCTTTTACACTTTCATCAGGCACATTTATAATAACTTTTGCGTCTGAATCATCACCCCATGTCCTGATTAATTTGTATTTGATTTCTGATTCATTCACCAACACTGAACCCCGCATTGGCTTTGTTGGACCGGTCATTCTCTGATACACAGAGATACTCAACATTAATAAAACTGATAACAGCCAGAATAGTATAGATTTTAGTTTCATATTCATCTTTTTCGTAAATTTGGCATGTTTTTTTATATTAATTTACAAAATTACAAATAATAATTCCAACTATTATGAAAACAATATCCCGATTACTGCTAATCTCACTCCTGTCTCTTGCTGTATTTTCTTCACATGCTCAGGTTGATGATATTCCTGATGTACCAGTGGAGATTGACTCAATACTGGCAAAATTGCCACCGGTTTTCAGTGAAGACAATACATTGAAGCTCATTGCCAGATTTTTACCAGAGCAATGGAAAGTTGAACATCGTAATGACAGTTTGATGTTCATTTATCCTGAAAGTGTATATGAAATGACCGAAGACTTGATTACCGACAGCATTAAACGAAATAAAAGCAGAATGTCAGAAGTGCCTCCAATGAAAGCAGAAACATCAATGCTAATATTTCATATGGAACCAGTATGGTCTGGTGATAAAGTTAATGAGGTCAACTCCTCTAATAGTTTTATCATGTCACAAATTGAAAAATTACCCGAGAGATTCAAAATCATACATTTAATTGATACAATTCATTCTGATTCTTTCAACTTAGATTCAGCAGACATTTCGGAAAATGATAAAAAATCAATAATCAGATATTTTGAAGAAAAAGAAAAACTTGAAAATGATTTGATAGTGCTACCTGATTTTCACTCTGCGTTGTATTCATACTTTCTGATTGCATTTTACCCCGAACCGGAAAAAACTTACAGATATACCCCCCCCCATGCAATGAAAGAACTCCATGGAATTCTTGAACTTTTCAATAAACATGCTGGCAAATAAGTTCAAACTGAAACACTTTTAAATAATATATCACTGTTATTTGAGATTGCAAAAACATTCAGCAACATATTCGTCACATCACATCACATCGGGATAAATCCTGATAAATGGAAATTCGAGAGCATATAATGAGCAGTTACAACATTTTTTTTTTATTTCATTATGGAAAAGATGATTGCATTATCTCTGCTTTGTTCAGCTTAAAAAATATTGATATCAATTTTTTTTTTATTTTTGCATTATTAACCTAAAAACAAACAACTATGAGAAAATTATTAAGCGCAATTGCAATCGTTACATTGATTGCTTTTGTAGGATGTAAAGAAAGCGGTGTGCCTCAGGAAGAGCACGACAAAGTAAAACAAGAACTGGAAGACGCCAAAGCGGATATTGAAGAGCTTGAAATGTTACTTGACGAAACACTTGCTGCCTTTGAAGAATGTGAAGAACTTCTTGAAAAAAACAAGATTCCTTATCAGGGAACCAAACCTCCAAAAAAAGATGAAAACAAAGATCAGGAAAAAGACACTCCAACTGATGATGAAAAAGACAGAGAAACTGATGTAAATCAGCAAGACCGTAATGAAGGAACAACGACTCCTGAAGGTCAAAAACAAAGAAATTAATTTATTTCTCTTTTTTTGCTAAAATTATTTATAAAGCTGTCCCTTGTGGCAGCTTTTTTTATAAAAAAAATTATCCAATGATATTTTTTTTACTTAATTTTGCAATTATAACCTAAAAACAGATTATTATGAGAAAATTATTCAGCATTTTTGCAATCGTAACATTGGTTGCTTTGATTGGATGTAAAGAAAGTGGTGTACCACAGGAAGATTATGACAAATTAGAAAAAGAACTCACAGATGCACAAACGCTTATTGCACAGCTTGAAGATGACCTTGAAGCATGCACTTTGGCATGGGAAGAGTGTGATTCTATCCTTAACGCTAGAAAAATTTCTTACACAGGCAAAAAACCTCCTGTAACTACTACTACCACGACTACTACACCAACTGTTACAGATCCCAAACCAACTGACAGAAACCCCACTGCTGACCCAAAAGATCGCAATGACGGTGGTTCAGCTAAAAGTCCGGAAGGACAAAAACAACGTAACTAATTCATAATGAATTATATTAAAAGCTGTCTGAAAGTTCAGACAGCTTTTTTATTTACTTAAAATTAAACATTACTCAAATGCAAAAATCCACACATATTTTTCTGTTTTGTGTTATCATAGCTACATTGCTCTCTTGCAAACAACAACCTGCTGTTCCACAGGAAGAATATGATAAACTTTCCAGAATTATTGTTGAGAAAGATATGGAAATTGACAGTCTGAAACAAGTGATTCTGTCTTTTCAACAAGATAGTTCTGATAATACAACTAATTAAATATCACATAGTTTAAAAAAATAATATTTTGTTTGCAATTCATATTTATAAAAAAAAGGGCTGTCTTAAACAGACAGCCCTTTTAATCCTTTTTGGAAACAATTCTTAGTCGTTTCTTACAAATGAACAAGTACAGGTTTCTGTAGTTAGATCAGTGTAAGTAACAGTGTAAGTCAGGTTAATGTTTTGTCCTGAGACAGAACCGTTAACAGTGAATTTTCTTCCAGTTGAATCTTCAAAATTTGTAACTGAAATTGAAGTTCCTTCAACATCACATGAAACAATTGCAGGAGTAACATAGTTTCCAAGGTTATTGAAAGTAACTTTGTTAGCAGCTGAACCTGCAGAAACAGTTTGTGCATAAGATGAACTTAAACATCCGTCAGTAACAGTGTAAACACCGAGGAATTTAGCATTCGCTGCAGTTCCGCAGTCATCACCTTCATAACCGGTTGCACATTCGCATACACCAGCTACACAAGTGCCACCATTGAGACATGTAACATCTTTACAGTCATCACAAGCGTTCATTACAAACATACCTGCCATAAGGGCTACAATTGCCAGTAAACTTTTGAATTTTTTCATAATTTTTGTTTTTAGGTTAAACTTTTATAGTTATTAATATACTGCAAAGGTATATAATAAAATCAATACATGATATAAAAAAATGGAAATTTTTTTTTAATTACACCCATTTTTCATTGAATCATTGACTCTAAAACACTCATAATGTGATTTTTCCAAATTTTACCAGGAATGCATCATGACTTAATACTGCGTTTTATTCATATTCAAATTTTATTATGTTAGCATTATCAAATTGTTACTTATTTTTGCATGTTAGTTAAAATATCCTATGAATAAAGAATGTGTGAACAAGCATTATTTAAAAAAACTGTTGCTACCATTTAGCCTTCTTTTTCTTTTTACACTTATAGTCACCAGCCTGTCAAGAATTAGCCTCTATTTCTTCAACCCATCATTATTTGACATTTCATTAATTCAATTTATTCAGTATTACTTCTATGGACTTCGCTTTGATACTTCCTGCCTTGCATATGCCAACATGTTGTTCGTGGTTTTCTATTTTCTTCCTCATCCTTTCAGAAACAACAAAATTTTCAGGAAATTTATATTTTTTTTCTGGCTTATTCCCAATATTCTCATACTCGCACCCAACATAGGAGATGCTTTTTATTTTCCTTTTGTTTTCAGACGTTCCACATTTGAACTTCTGAGTTTGCTTTTTACGATGAAAAGCGACATGGGTGATTTATGGAGTAATTTTATTCTGGATTTCTGGCCTGCATTTTTAATTTTTATTCTGGTGATTATCATATACATCTATGTTTACAAAAAAATAATGAAAGATGTTGTCATTTGCAGCAACAAACTTTTATCATATATTTTTGGGGTTGTCATGCTTGTTTTTTTTACATTATTGACAATACTGGGTGCAAGAGGAGGGTTTCAGGAAAAACCAATTTCACTTGTCACAGCTTCAGTATATGCTCCGGCACAACACACCCCGCTGGTGCTGAACAGTGCATTTACAATTATTCGTACATATGGGAAGTGTGGTGTTGACAAAAAAAAGTTTTTTTCTGATTCTGATGAAATGCTCAGATACTTCAACATGTGCAAACAGTATAATCATTCTGAAATGGACAAAAAAAATGTAGTTTTCATTGTGCTGGAAAGCTTTTCAAATGAACACTTCAACAGTCTGAACAATAATCAAAATATTAAAGAGGGTGTCAGCTTCACTCCTTTTCTTGATTCTCTTATCTATGAAGGTTATTTTTGCAAGTATGCATTCTCAAACGGGAAACGTTCCATTGAGGGAATTCCTGCTATTGTATCATCAGTGCCCACACTGATGAACACTCCTTTCATTCTGTCACCATATATTAATAATGTATATGAAAGTTTACCTCTTATTCTTAAACATGAAGGGTATAACAGCATGTTTTTTCATGGCGGAAAAAACGGAACTATGAATTTTGACTCTTATGCAAAATCCGCTGGTTTTGACAAATACTATGGAATGAATGAGTATCCTGAGTCAAGGGATTTTGACGGAAGCTGGGGCATCTGGGATGAACCATATTTGCAATATGTGAATCAAATGCTGAATCAGGAAGATCAACCATTTTTTGCAACCATTTTCACGTTGTCATCTCATCACCCATATCAGGTGCCTGAACAATATCAGAGCATACTACCCGAAGGACCTCTGCCAATTCACAAAGCAATTGCATATACTGATATGGCATTGCGATTATTCTTTGATTCTGCAAAAAAAAGCTCATGGTATCATAATACATTGTTTATCATCACGTCCGACCACTCATCAGAACCATGGCTTCCATATTACAAAGGACCAACCGGAAGATACTCAATTCCACTATTGTTTTACGACCCTGGTGCTGATTTAAAGGGAATACATGATAAGGTTTGTCAACAAACTGACATTATGCCTTCAGCTCTTGACTATCTTGGCTACAACAAGCCATTTTCTGCATTCGGCAACAGCATTTTTGATTCTACATATAAGGGAATGAATATTACATTCTTTAGTGAAAACTATCAGTTGATTTCTGATTCTACTGCAATTATTTTTACTGATGATAAGATTGATAAAATTTGGAATTATATTACTGACCCAACAGGCAATGATAATTTACATGGGATTTATAATAAAAATAATCAAATACAATATTATAAATTATTATATCAGTCTTACATTCAGCAATACAACAACAGTTTAATTGAAAATTCAATGATTTGCAAATAAGTACGATGAGTGATTCAGTAAAAAAAATAGTTTTTATCATCAATCCCATTGCAGGTAAAGGCCGTGCAGGTGAGATTAGAAAAACGATTGATGACACCATCAATACCAGCATTTTTGCTCATCGTATTGTTGAGAGTCAGAAAGCAGGTCAGGTTGAAGAGCTTGCAAATGAAGCTGTTAATTCAGGTGCAGATATCATTGTAGCTGTTGGAGGTGATGGAACTGTCAACGAAATAGTCAGAGTTATTGTTCACACTCACGTTATCCTTGGCATCATTCCCATGGGAAGCGGAAATGGGTTGGCAAATTTTCTAAAAATTCCACACAATATTAAAAATGCCGTTGAAATAATCAACAATTTTCAGATTCAAAAAATTGATACAGGGACAATAAACGGAGTTCTTTTTGTCAGTGTTGCCGGCATTGGGTTCGACGCATCAGTTGCAAAAGAATATGCAAAATCAACGGGCAGAGGATTCAAAACTTATTTAAAATCTGCTGTTAAAAAGTACTTTGCATACAAACCTGCCAAATACAAAATCAAATTTGACAATACAATTATTGCAAGAAAAGCACTGTTTATCACCTTTGCAAATTCAGATCAGTTTGGCTACAACACATCCATTGCCCCCATGGCTCAAATAAACGACGGCAAACTTGACATGTGCATCATGCAAAAAGTACCTCTATCGTGGGCCCCATTTGTTTTGCCACGATTATTCAATAAAAAAATTCACAAATCCAGATTTCACGAATCATTCCCCGTTTCTGAAGCAACCGTCTACCGAAAAAAAAACTCAGTGATTCAGGTGGATGGTGAATACCTGAAAATGAAATCACGTGTCATTCACGTTGTAAATCACAAACAATCTCTGAATGTCATTTATTAATAACTACTCTTTCCGGGATTGATTCTCACAAGAACACCTATCTGCTTTTCAGGGTGTTCATCAGGGATGACTCTATTTATCCTGAAATCAAACAACTGATCATACCCAAGCTTAAAGAACTTGCTCAACTGAACATTGCAACTTCTCGGAATAAACCCAAGCTTATAATCTCCCAGATACAATGCAACTGCATTGGGGTCATGCCTATTGTCAAATTCAGGAACTGCTCTCAGCTCCTTCCCGATTTTCAACTCTTCAAAAACCTCAATGCCGTCATAATAAGTGAATCCGGCAATAAAAAAATTACTGTAATACCTGTCGTTCATTTTTTTTCCTCCATGAATTTTTAAAATTATCAGCAAAATTGAAGTAACAAAATTATGACGCATGAATGTCAAAACATGACGTAGTGGATTTTTTAATTTATTTTGAGATAGAATTGCGATTGTTTTTTTATAACCACAGAGAACACAGAGTAATTTCACAAAGGGCAAAAGAGAATTTTGTAATTTGTTTTTTACTTTTTTAGTGTAAACCTATTTTAGGACGAGTCACATTGCTCAGGGCATCGCTTTTCCCGAAGTGATGCCTATCCCATAGGAATCACTATGTGATGGCATATCTTTTATCTTTTCACTCAGCCTTGACCAAAAAACCCATCAACCCATTCCTCTATGAGTTTTTTTGTTTTTTCTGCCGGAAATGATGTATCAATAGCAAGACCGCAAAACTGTCCATCTTTTACTGCCAGTGAACATTCAAAACTATAGCTGTCTGCGCTGGTATAGCCAATAATTTCAGCGCCACGGGACTTGAAAAAATCTGCAAGTATTCCCATTGCATCCTGATAATTTTCCGGATAACCTGCTTGATTTCCGAGACCAAATATAGCCACTTTTTTACCTGAAAAATCAAGTTCTTCAAGTCCGGGCAAATATTCATCCCAATAATTTGGCAATTCTCCATCGAACCAGGTGGAAATTCCAAGTATTAACAAATCATACTTCAACAATTCATCAAAAGATGCGTTTTCCACATTTACTTCAGTAATCTTCTCCTTGAGATAATCATTGATTATTGCTACAATTTTTGCAGTATTTTCAGAGTGTTGACTATATACCAATGCTGTTTTCATAGTATTGTTTCCTTCAATCCAATAGATTATTTACTAATATTCAAGCAATTCGTTTGCTGCCTGTTTAATTTTTTCCACATTGGGCAAAATGGCCTTTTCCAAAACCGGATTAAAACCAACCGGAGTGTTAGTGGCACCTACCCTTCTGACAGGGGCATCAAGATACTCAAATGCTTTTTCGGTGATGATTGCAGACAATTCGCTGCCAAATCCCTGAAACACTTTATCCTCATGCACAATCAAAACCCTGGAAGTTTTTTTAACAGATTTTAATATTCCGTCTTCGTCAAGCGGCTGCAATGACCGAAGATCTATGACTTCAATATCAGCTCCATTTTCCTCATGCAGCTGCTTTGCTGCTTCAAGAGCCATATGAACTGTATTTCCGTATGTTAAAAGAGAAAGCTGTGTTCCTTCTCTCCTCACACGTAGTTTCCCAAATGGAACTTCAAAATCATCGGGAACATAAGTTGCAGCCTGGGGTGCATTATACAATGCCTTTGGTTCAAGAAACAGCACCGGCCCCTGAGATTTCATGGCAGTCCTTAGCAAACCTGCAGCATCATCTGCAAATGCAGGATATACAACTCTTACGCCCGGAAAAGAAGCCAAAACGCCTTCAGTTGACTGAGAATGATACAAACCACCACCAATATAACCACCAGAAGCCAGCCTGATAATTACATTGGGAGAAAACTGTCCTTTGGTTCTCCAGTATTCATGAGACAATTCAACATATTGCTCCATTGCAGGCCAGAAATAATCTGCAAACTCGGCACCTTCAACGACCACTCTGATGTCTTTACTGAAACGACTCATTCCGTTGGCCGTCCCTACAATATAATCTTCAGCAATGGGAGCATTGAACACACGTTTCTTTCCAAATTCCTTCTGCATCCCTTTGGTCACATTGAAAATTCCTCCTTTGTCTCTGTTGGCAATATCCTGACCCCAGATGAAGGTGTGCTCATTTTGCCTGAACTCTGCTTTCAAAGTTTCATTGATAGCTTCAATAAGCTTTTTCTTTTCC
>CAZGIW010000073.1:0-20636 GCA_964526285.1 uncultured Bacteroidales bacterium
TGACGAGGGGGCGGGAGTAGCAATTTCGCTGCTCCTCGCTCTACTCTACTGAATTAGTGGCTTATAAAAAAAATAGTGCTGAGCAGTTACATTTTTTTTAATTATTTAAATTTGTGCTTAACCTGCAAAGGTGTTACATATTCGTTTTTGTATTAATTTTGAAAAAAATCAAAATTACATGACATTTATAAAAAACCAATCAACTATTTGCATTGCAGCAATGATTCTGATGTTGTTTTTTTCATTGCAAACGTCATCACAAATCACAATTACAGAAGATGATATGCCTGGTCCTGGTGTTGAAGTTCCTGTGAGCAGTAAACCTGAGCCGGGAATTGAAATAACTGGTCATTCTGCTGCAGGAGAAGACATCGAGTGGGATTTCAGCATGATTACAAAGCTTGAGCAGAATCTGGTCAGATACATTTCTCCAACCTCTGCCGAAATTCAGTATATCTGCATTGCCATTTTCAATAATCCCATGGATCCTGAGCATAATTCCACAGTAGCTAAACCCGGAGAGGGCGGTGGCGATCCCATGGGTAATATTCAGATTACTGATGTATTTGAGTTTTATAAACTAACAGAGGAAATTTATTCAATGACAGGTCGCAGTTCAAATGTGAATGGACTTCCCACATGTGTCAGGAATAATCCTGTTGATACCATTTACAGGTTGCCTTTGCAATATAGTGACACAATAGTTTCAAATTCAGCTTTTGAAATCAACCTGCCTGGTGTTGGATATTACGGACAAACACTTGAAAGGATTTCAGTGGTTGATGCATGGGGAACAGTGCATACTCCTCTGGGTAGTTTTAATACATTAAGAGTGAAAAGCACTCTTCATTTTATTGATACAATTTATTATGACAGTTATGGTTTTGGTGCACAATTTCCACACACTGAAACGCACTACACCTGGTTGAGCAATGATTTGCAACATCCTGTATTTGTGGTTGAAGAAAAAGGACCCAATTTCGGAGGTACAATTGCGTTTTGGGCTGATACACTGGATTATACTTCTTTTAATGAACACCACTTATCTAATGCAATTTCTGTATATCCGAATCCTGTTGAAGATGAATTTGTTGTTATGATTTCTGAGGATATACCATTGCCGGTACACATTGTAATTTCAGATTTTTTTGGTAGAAAAATCAAGGTAATTGAGATTACAAGTCATATACAGACTATTGATAGTAATTTTCTCAAACCGGGAAGTGTGTATTATCTTCAATCAAAAGAAATTCTCTTTGTTTCAAAAATAATCAAACTATAACATCAAAAGCAACGTTTTTTTTGTTTTTTTTGTTATTATGTACGCAGCAAAAAAAAATATTATATCTTTGCTAAAAATTATTATTAACTTAAAATCAATAATGTTATGAAAATGAGAAGTTTATTCGCAATGTTCATTGTTTTTGTGCTGGCAGTGACAGTAGTTGCACAGCAAAGGGTACCAGTCCCTGCGCATTTAAAAAACTACAAAGTAGAAAGCACAATTAATGTTGAAAGAGATCATGCTCCCGGGCAGCTTTCACCAAATCCTTATGTTTCAAACAACAAGGCCATAACTGAAACAACCATTGGCACAACAGAGTATGATGTTCAATCAAACAAATCTGTTGATACAAGAATTTTTCTATATGACGACGGCACAATTGGAGCAACCTGGAACTACGGAACAGGAGGCATGGCAGACAGAGGTTCAGGTTATAATTATTATGACGGAACTTCATGGGGTGCAATACCATCAAGCAGAGTTGAAAACAGAACTGCAGGTTGGGCAAGTTACTACCCCATGGGTAATGGTGAAATAATTATAAGTCATGCTGTTACAGCTCCTTATGATTTATTATTGAGTAAAAGAGCCACAAAAGGAACAGGAACCTGGACTCAAACCAGCATTACTTCACCTGCACCTGCCGAATTATCATGGCCAAGAACAGTTGTGGTTGGTGATACTATTCATGTAATATCATGTGCCTACATTGATAATTATCAAAATGTTGATAATGCAATTATTTATTCACGCTCTTTGGATGGTGGATCAAACTGGGCACATGAAGTTCTTCCAGGAATGGATTTCGCCTCCAACCAATTCTCTTATGGCGGAGATACTTATGCATGGGCTACCCCGCAAGACGGTTCTCTTGCTTTTATCGTTGGTAATATGTGGCACGATATCTTTATAATGAAATCAACCGATGGCGGTGACAACTGGACCAAAATTCCAGTTTTTAACCATCCAAATCCTTTTACTTTTGAAACTTTAGTTCCTCTTGACACAACTTATGTAACAGATGGATTATTAAGTGTGGAGTTTGATAATTCAGGTAGTCTTCATGCTGCTTTTGGTGCAGTCAGAGTGTTGGTTGAAGATCCTTCAGCTGAAACATTCTCATGGTTCCCCTTCGTTTCATATGTTGGTTACTGGAATGAGTCAATGGGTGCATTAACTGACCTTGACATTGATGTAATGGATGCCAATGGAAGATTAATTGGTTGGATTATGGACCTTGACGGTAGCGGAACCATATACGACACATGGGGTGGTGATTTTGCTGAATTTATCAGCTATGGAAATCATGCCCTTGTTTCGCAACCACAAATTACAATTGATGACGACGATGATATCTATGTAACATTTGCACATGTGAATGAAACAAACCACAGTGGTACTGCATTTTATCGTCACATATGGGCTCGTAAATCAACTGACGGCGGAACCACATGGAGTGATTTTACCGAATTAACCTATGGAGTTACTCATGAATTTAGTGAGTGTGTTTATGGGGCAATGGCTAAAAACAGTGATGACTATTTGCACATTACTTATCAACTTGATGACCTTCCCGGATCAGGAACAGGAGCTGCTCCTGACCATACTCAACAAACGAACGAAATTGTGTATATTCGTGTTAACAAAACCGATATAGGTGATCCCTCATTCAGCATTGAAGAATATAACACAATTAACGGTTTCTCAGTGTATCCTAATCCAGCTTCTGAATTTGTAACAATCAATGTTGTTTCTCCGGTCAGAACCGTTGCAAACGTTACAATCAGCAATATTATGGGACAGGTTGTATACTCACAGAATCTAAATGTAAATGTTGGAAGCTCAACTTCAGACATTGGTCTTGAAAATATTCCGTCTGGAGTTTATGTTGTTACTCTTCAGGCAGGAAGCTACAAAAATTCACAAAAACTAATTGTTCAATAAAATAGAATTAACAGTTTTTATTAAAAAAGGGATGTTTATTCGTCCCTTTTTTAATAAATGTTTTATATATTTGCAAAAACCATAAAAAAAACGCTTATGAAAAAACATGTATTATTTATTTGCCTGGTATTTCTTGCTGTTGTACTAACAGCACAGCAAAGGGCACAAATGCCTGAAAAATTAAAAAATCATTCCGAAAGGGCTGTAATGGTTAAGTATTCAGGTGATGAAATTATTCCTGTGAATAACAATTATCCTCAGGGATTATCCACAAAAGCATTTTATGAGGAAGTGATTGGAAACTCACAGTACGATCTTCAGTCAAATGCTGCAGTAGATCATCGTATCCGGTTATATTCAGACGGAACAATTGGTGCTACATGGACATACGGAACAGGCACATTTAGTGACAGAGGAACAGGTTATAATTATTTTGATGGTACTTCATGGGGAGCAATTCCATCAAGCCGCCTTGAAGATTCTGTTCGCACGGGATGGCCCAGCTATGCACCACTTGGCGCAACAGGTGAAATCGTTATTGCGCATACTCCATTGCACATACTCAAGCGTTCAACAAAAGGGACAGGAGTATGGGAAGAATCAGACATTGTCAATCCTCCCGATGCTTCACTAACATGGCCTCGAATTGTTACTGTTGGAGACACTATTCATATTATTTCAAACACTAATTCATCTGCATCAGGTGGATATCAGGGAATGAAAACGGCCTTGTTGTATTCTCGTAGTGTGGATGGTGGCACAACATGGTCACATGTCCTTCCTGCAGGGATGACCTCAGCCGAAATGTTAAGTATTGGTGGTGATAACTATGCATGGGCTGAGCCAAAAGCCGGCACACTTGCATTTGTGGTTGGTGACAAATGGGGAGATGTGTTTTTAATGAAATCAACAGATGGCGGTGATAACTGGACAAAAACTGTGATTTTCCCACATCCTATACCTGATCCAATGTGGCAGACACCTCCTGTTTTTGCAGACACTACTTATGTTTGTGACGGAGCTCTGGCTGTTGACCTTGACAACAGTGGAAATGCACATGTGGTTTTTGGAATTCAACGTGTTTTATATGACCCTCTGGAAGACCCAACAAATGAAGGAGCTTACTCATATTTTCCGTTTACTGATGGTATAGCATACTGGAAAGAAGGCGATGCACAATTTTCAGATTTGAATCCTGATGTTGTATATGCCAACGGAAAATTAATTGCATGGATACAGGATGTGGATGGATCAGGAGTGATTTTGGATAATCTCACAACAATTGATGAGTTTGCAAAATATTACCTCTCTTTGTCATCTATGCCTCAGCTTACTGTTGATGACAACAATGATTTATATCTGGTTTTTGTATCACCAAATGAAACTCTATTTAGCGGAACTCAGTTTTACAATCACGTTTGGGCAAGAAAATCAACAGATGGTGGCACCACATGGAGTGATTTTTCAGAAATCACCGGAGGGCTTACTCATGAATACAGTGAATGTGTATTTCCTTCAACATCAAAAACATCTGACAACTATATTCATATGATGGTTCAGGTTGATGAAGAACCAGGCTTACACGTAAGAGGTGATGAAGACCTTGTGACTAACAATGAAATGATATATTTCAGAATATTGAAAACAGATATTGGAACAACAAGTGCAGACATTGCTGAATATAATACAGTAAATATTGTTCAGGTTTATCCAAATCCTGCCGTTGACTTTGTTACAATATATGCAGTTTCTCCAATCAGAACTGATGCTGTTGTTCGCATTACAACAATAACAGGTCAAACTGTTTTTACTTCTCAGCTTACAATCAATGCTGGTTCTACAGAACTCTCAGTTCCTGTTGATGGTTTTGCTCACGGCATGTATATTGTCACAGTTGAAACTCCGAATAAAGTGTTTAACCAAAAACTGATTATTCAGTAAACATTTTTTCAAAAATACCAAAAAGGTTGTCTTTGCGTTTCATACAACACAGAGACAATCTTTTTTCTTTATAATTGATGATGAAAAGACTTTTCTTGAACATAATCAGATTTATCAAACGAATTTTCCGAACATTGGCCATTATTGGGTTATTGTTTGTTTTGTTTTCAATATTCTTTGTTGTGTATTCTGACCTGAGAATAAAAGCAGTTTCTTCTGAGCAAATTTTCACTGAATCAGACTCAATAAAACATAATAAAGTAGGTGTTGTTTTAGGCACTTCCAAAAAACTGGCCGACGGAAGAGACAATTTGTATTTTAAATATCGCATTGATGCTGCTGCTGAACTGTATGAAGCAGGAAAAATTGATTATATCCTTGTGAGCGGAGATAATGGAAGTCGTTATTACAATGAGCCTCTGGACATGCAAAAAGCGCTCATTGACAAAGGGATTCCCAGGGAAAGAATATATCTGGATTATGCTGGTTTTCGAACATATGACTCTATGGTAAGAGCATGGAAAATTTTTGGTCAGAAATCGTTTACTGTCATCTCTCAGAGATTTCATATTGAAAGGGCAGTTTATATTGCAAAACGACTGGGGATCAATGCTCAGGGATATGTTGCCAGAGATGTGGGTAAATATGGTGGGTTCAAAACAAAGTTGAGAGAGAAGCTTGCACGTGCAAAGGTATTCTTTGATTTCATGTTTGGTGTAAAACCAAAATATCTGGGAGAAGCAATAGAAATTCCTGACATCAGTGAATAATACCAAGTTTTTTCATCGTATCAAAAAATGATTTTCTGTAAGTTTCTCCAATTGGGAGCCTTTCTCCTTTAATTATTACCTGATTTCGTTCAATTTTTTCAATCTTTGAAAGAGAAACAATATACGATTTGTGAATTCTGCAAAACTTTTTTTCGGGCAAAATTTCTTCCATGTTTTTAAATGTCTGCAATGTCATAATGCGTTTTTCTGATGTATGTATGCGCAAATAGTCTTTCATTCCTTCAATAAACAAAATTTCATCAAAGGCAATTTTTTGCATATGATAATCAGCTTTTACCAGAATAAAATCAGGCCCCTGCAATTCATTATCTGATTCATTGTTCAACTGTGCAGCATTCATTAGGTTAATCTTATCCACAACTTTGTTTACTGCCATCATAAATCGTTCAAAAGATATGGGTTTCAGAAGATAATCAACCACATCAAGCTCATATCCCTTGATTGCGTACTCACTGTATGCAGTTGTAAATATTACCCATGGTTTATCCTGTAAAACTTCCAGTAATTGTATGCCGGTTAAATCATCCATTTGAATATCAAGAAAAAGCAAGTCAATCTTATCGTTCTTTAATAAAGGAATTGCATCAATTCCGCTTTGAAACGAGGCCTTCAAGTCTAAAAAAGGCACTTTCGAAATAAACGTTTTCAATTTGTCTATTGCCAGTTGTTCGTCGTCAATGACAACACATGTTATTTTCAGTGTATCCATATTTCAGCAAGATATTTGTTATCATCAAGTATAGTTGTCTCAAATTTGTGATTATGGGGATATATGAGTTCCAGCCTCCTTTTGAGGTTTTTAAGTCCGATACCTCCAAATTTGTCTTTATTCTTTGGAGATAGACTAATCCAATTAATGACACGAAAATGAATATCGTTATCTATCAATATATCCACACTAACAAAGGGAATCGCAGCTTTTTTATCACCATGTTTGATTGCATTTTCAACAAGAGGAATAAATAACATTGGGGCAATGAGTTTGCCAGGGTGTTTATTCTCTATCTTAACTGATATCAGTTGATCTCCAAAACGCAGTTTCTGAAGTTCAATGAAATCCACCAAATAATTGATTTCCTTCTCTACGGTAACAAAATCAGAAGTCGCTTCATAAGTGATATATCTCAAAATTTCAGAAAGCCTGATAATGCTCTCAGAAGCTTTTTCAGGATTGGAAACAATAAGAGAATCAATATTGTTCAGAGTGTTAAAAATGAAATGAGGATTCAGTTGAGACCGAAGCAATGCAAGTTCACTCTGTGCCTGTTCATTTTCGAGTTTGACTTTGTCTTTTTGTTCCTGAATCCATAATTTGGCAAGCTTAATTCCAGCAGCAAAAACAACAATAACGTAAGTAGATGCCAGCAGCATATACATGTCAAACTGAAAAAAGGAAATTTCATCCATTCGTTCGGGCAGATATATGGGGATATAGATGAAATATGTTATCAGCGCATTGAGCAAAATTGTAATAAATGCCAACACAATAAATAAAAATGAAAACAAAAGATATTTTCGGGCTATAAAAAAACGGGGCAATAAAAAATAGAGTGTGACGTATGTGGCAAAAACATCAACAGGGATAAAATAAAATGTACGTATCCAAATTTGGAAGAAACCAATATCGGTGTTCACAGAGACAAGCACTGAATAAAAACTGATATAACTCAGCCAGAATATGAAGTGAACAAATATTCTGTGAAGTTTGTTTTTATATTCGAGAAAAAACATAGAGATAATTTTTTTTTGTCAGTAAAGATACATATTCTGGCATTGCAGAAACAAGTGAGTTGGATAGATTTTATATAAAAGCATCTTGTTTGACGACAACCGGGGATAATGTACAGACATTTATCCTGAAAAAAGAAAAAAACCCGACGATGGTTAAAACGTTATAACATATCATTCATTATTACGCAACGTTCTTTCAGTTGCATATAATCATGACTGCTCAGGATTTTTCGGTATGCATCAAGGTAGAATTTATTGTGTAAATCACTGCCAGCAAATGAATAAAACCCCTTTTCAATGAGTTTACGTGCAATTTTCATTGCGGGTTTGTCATAAAACCCTGCAAGAGATACAAGGTTTAGTTGCAGCAAGATGCCTCTTTCATAAAAATCCTGAAAAACATCCATGTTATTATGAAAATAATAATACCGCTCGGGATGTGCCAGCACCACGTGATACCCTCTTGATTGCAAATCAAATAAAATTGTTTTGTAATTGACTGGAGGAGAAAAATGAGAAAACTCAATGAGGATATATTTCTGATGGCCAAAAGTCATTAAGGGTTCGTTGTTTCTGATTTTTTCTCCAAAATATTCATCAACATAATATTCAGCTGCAGCTTCAATTGTAATCTCAATTTGTTGTTCCTTCAATGCTTCTTTTACCTGTTCAAGCCCTGAAAGAATTATATCAGGTGTATTTTCATATAGTTCTCCCCTGATATGAGGGGTAGTGATGATTCTGTTAATTCCGGTTTCATGAAGTTGCTTAATTAAACTAACAGATTCTTCCAGCGTTTTCACTCCATCATCAATGCCGGGGATAAGATGAGAATGAATATCTGTCGCATAGTGTGACTTTGCTTCTTGTTTTGCTGTGGTTTGGCTGAATATTCCGAATAATTTCAAAATAGCTTCCTGTGTTATAGTTGAACTATGCAAAGATACATCTTTTCAGATAAATACAAGGCTGACCATTAGAAGCAAAGCGAATTATAAACATAGCCGTTTTTTTGGTAAAAAGATTTATTTTTGCAGCAATTATAATTAACAATGAAGTAATATGAAAAGAAATCTTATCCTTATTAGTCTTTCCATTCTCATGGCAATTGGTGTTTCTTCATGTAAAAAGAGATACACATGTTCATGCACGTGGGTAGATACAGAAACCAACTTTACAGGAACCGACAACTATGAATTGGGCAAGTCAAGAAAATCAATCGCCGTGCTTGAATGTGCCAACTATGAATCTAATTACTGGTATACTAACAAAACAGCATCTTGTGAACTCAAATAAGTTTTTATAGTCAAACATGCGCTAAGCAATTAATATCCAACTCTTAAGATTATTCTTTCAGGGCAGAATTAACAAATTAAAAAAAATTGTTAAAATTTTTATTTTAAATAAAAAATTTGTTACTATCTTTGGAGCGATAATTAATAGTTATTAATTAAAAATTTTAAATCATGAAAAAATTATCATTTGTTTTTGCTTTGGCTTTTGTAGCAGCAATTGCTTTCTCATGTAAAAAAGATTACACATGTGATTGTTCATACACTGCTGATGACCAAACTGTTACTGCAAGTGTTGAATTTGTAGATGCAAAGAAAGCGGATGCTGAAGAAGCTTGTGATGCATACCAAGCGACATTGGCAATTCTGGGAACAGGAGCAACTTGCGAATTAAAATAATACATGTTGTATTATTTGAAAAAGCTGTCCTTCACAGGGCAGCTTTTTTTATGGATTTTCTTTTCTGATTTCTTCAATCAGTCTTCGGCAGGCCTCTGTTTCCGGGATATTCTTTTCTATCATTATCCCTTTTTTATATAGAGCAAGCAATCCTTTTCCATGTCCAACAAGGCCAAAATCAGCATTTCCCATCTCGCCTGGTCCGTTTACAATGCAACCCATAACAGCAATTTTCAATCCTGACATATGCCATGTTTTTGTTCTAACTTCTTCAGCAAGTTCCATAATATCAAAACTTGTGCGACTACATGAAGGACAACTGATAAACTCAACATGAGACGTTCTTAAATTGCACACCTGAAGCACTTCATAAAGTAACTCCATGGCTTTCAGGCTCTGAGAAGATTTCCCCTCAATCATACATCCCGAGATACAGTCATATGAAAGAATGTTTCCAAGTTCTGCGGCAAATCTTAACTCAAAAAGCGGGTCATCGTCAATCTGTCTTTTCCAGATAACCGGCTTTTGCTGCTGTAACTGCATTGCCACATATTGATTCCGGAAATCATATAACGAATCATTTCCCTTAGTTTCAATTACATGATAATTGTGAAGCTGGATATCTTCAGCAAATACATCAGGTTCCAGTCCTGGTTTCCAGTGTATATTGCCATGCCCGATAATGAAAAAGTTTCCGGAGTTGGTTTTTGAAGCTTGCAGTATGTATTCATAAGCCTTCAATTGGGTCATATGACTGATTGCCGGAGCAAATAGTTCTGTTAAAGCTATTGCCACAGGTATTTCTTTCTCAGGTTGTTCTGTTAAAGAAACCCTGATGGTATCTCCAATTCCATCTGCAAGCAGAGCACCTATGCCAACAGCAGACTTAATACGCCCTGAAAATCCAAGGCCGGCCTCAGTTACCCCAATATGAAGAGGAAAAGAAAACTCTTCTTTGTTTTGCATTTGTGCCAATAGTCTTGTTGCATGAATGTTCTCAATGACATTGCTGGCCTTTACAGACAGGACTACATCTTTAAATCCTGTTTCAGCAATTATTCTTACAAACTCCATGCTGGCCTCTGCCATTGCTTTTGCTCCTGTACCATATTGTTTTTTTATTCTTTCTGACAGGCTTCCGTGGTTTGTGCCTATTCGTATTGCAGTGTTATGTTTTTTGCAGGCATCAATAAGGGGTAGGAGTCTGTTTTTGATTTCAAGCAGATACTGTCCTTCTGTAATTGACGGGTCGTTTTTTATGAAGTTTCCGGGGTTAATCCGTACTTTTTCAACAACTTCGGCTGCCTTCACAGCCAAATCAGAACTGAAATGTATGTCTGCAATAGTTGGAGTGCTGTATCCCTGTTCTTTCAGTTGATTTTTAATTTTTTTAATTGCCTGAAGTTCAGAAATATTTTTAGCTGAAATTCTGATAAGCTTTGACCCGGCTTCAATACAAGCAATACATTGCTGAGTGGTTTTCTCAATATCACGAGTCGGAGTATTTGTCATTGTTTGCACAACAATATTATTGCTGCCGCCCATTGCAACAGCGCCCACCATCACTTCATGTGTTTTGAATTTCCTTAGCATCATTATAGTTTATGATGCAAAGGTATGGAAAAAGAAGAAATACTATTACGTCAGTTCAATAAGAGCTCTCATGAGGTTTTCGGCTCCTTGTGAAATCTGAAGCACATTGCTGTCGAGCATATAGCATGGGGTTGTAACCAGTTTGTTTTTTTTATCTACAGCAATGCCGGTGTTGTCTGTTGCAATGTGTTCTCCTCCAAATGTTTTAATTGTATCAGCTGTAGCCTGGTCCTGTCCGATTGTCAGTTGTGCGCCGGGTATGAGCTTGGCCAGCATAACCGGAGAAATACAAAGAGCCCCAATCGGCTTTCCATCCATATGTGTTTCTTTAACAACACGCGCAATCTCATGATTGACAGTCATTTCAGTTCCGTCAATGGCAAATGTACAAAGATTTTTTGCCACTCCAAACCCACCCGGGAATACAAGAGCATCGTAATTATCAGACTTATATTCTGACAGAGGCTTGACGTTTCCTCTTGCAATACGGGCAGATTCAACCAAAACATTACGTGTCTCTTCCATGACTTCTCCTGTAAGATGGTTAATGACATGCATCTGATTAATATCAGGAGCATACAGTTGATACATAACACCTAGTTTTGAGGCTGCCAGCATTGTCATCACTGCTTCATGAATTTCTGCGCCGTCATATACGCCACATCCTGAAAGTACAATTGCAATTTTTTTCATTTCTGTTGGTTTTTTTGTTTCAAAGATATAAAAATAATTGCATATCAAAATACTTTGTTGAAGTTTCGTTGGTTTTTATTCGGTTATAGACAGATCTTATAAAACCAAAAAAAATGTGTGCAAACCCAAGGGTTTGCACACATTACTATGTCAGTGTTTTTAATACTTGAGGTTTATTTTATAAGTGTAATTATTCCCAGATATTCCTTTTTGTTGCCATCAAGTTCTTTGATAAACACCCTATATACATACACATCCATTTTAGCATCTTTGTATGTTCCGGCATTATCTCTTGTTCCGTTCCAGGGATACTGAGCAGTTGTTATTCCCCACACATCGGTATAATATATCAACTCTCCCCATCTGTCAAATATAAACATTTCAAAATCATCGGGGTCAACATTGGTTCCGATTGGGGAAAACCCATCATTGATTCCGTCATTATTGGGAGAGAAAGAGTTGGGGAAATAAATTGTAAGCACATCCTTAATAGTAACTACTTTCCATGTGGTGTCAGTACAACCATTGGAATCTGTAACAATAAGCATCACCATATACTGGCCTGATTGGTTATATGAGTGAGTTGTATGACTTCCGCTGCCCCATGGAGAATTATCGCCGAAATCCCACTGCCAGTCTATGACATTTCCAGTTGAGTTATCACTAAAATTAATATCATCTCCCGGGTTGGCAACAGAAGGATATGCCACAAAATCAGCAAGTGGTCCGGGAGTGCTTCCAACAAAAACGCTGGCAGTACCTGAGCAGGGGCCATCATAAACGGTAACAGAATAATTGCCGCTTGTTAGATTGGAAATGGTTTCTGTTGTTTCTCCATTACTCCAGTTGTAGGTATAAGTTCCTGTGCCACCTGCAACAGAGACAGTTGCAGTTCCATTTGCCTGACCACACATTTCATTGGTTGATGATACTGTAAGTGATGGTCCGGGAGTGTCTCCAATTAGAACAGATGCAGTTCCAGAACACCCGTTATCATCAGTCACTGTCACAGAATATGAACCACCTGAAACATTTATAAGAGTTTGACTGGTCTGAGCAGGAGAAGAGCTCCATAAGTATGAATAAGGTGCAGTTCCGTTAACAGGTTCAGCTGTTGCACTTCCTGTTGGATTGCCACAAGAAGCGTCAATAATATTTGTGATATTTATCTGAACAATAACTATTGAATCACCTACAGTTACACTTGCAAATCCGCTGCAAAGGCCATCATCCACTTCAACTGAATATGTTCCGGGAGCCAGCCCAGTTGCCGTTTGAGTAAACTGAGGAGGTGTTGTGTTCCATTCATATGTATAGGGACCAGGTCCGCCTGCAACCACATTCACTGTAGCTGTGCCTGTTGGTTGTCCACAAAGAGCAGGTGTAGATGAAACCTGTAATGTTGGACCTCCAACATTGTTGAGAACAATAGAAGCAGTTGCTGTACATCCGTTATCATCTGTAACAGTTACAGAATAATTTCCTCCAGGTACATTTTGCATAGTTTGTCCGGTTTGTGGAGGAACACAATCCCATTCGTATGTATATGGTGCCGTTCCTCCAGCGGGAGTTGCAGTTGCACTGCCATCATTAAATCCGCAATTGGCATCAATGCCTGACACACTAACAGTGGGGGGAGGAGTGTCTCCAATTGTTACATTGCCAACAGCAGCACATCCGTTGTCATCTGTCACTGTAACAGAATAGGTGCCTGCGGGCAAGCCTGTTGCTGTTGCCCCTGTTTGAGGTGGAGTTGTATTCCAGTTATATGTATAGGGAGGAATTCCTCCTGTGGCTGTTGCAGTAGCGCTACCATCTGCATTTCCACAATTTGCATCTGTTCCTGCCACAACTACAGTGGGTGCTCCAATATCATTGATAGTTACCGAAGCAGTTGCAGTACATCCATTATCATCTGTTACAGTAACTGTATATGTTCCAGCAGGAATATTTGAAGCTGTTTGGGTGTTTTGAGGAGGTGTTGTATTCCATGCATATCCATAAGGAGGTGTACCGCCTGATGGAGATGCGGTTGCACTTCCGTCTGAGTTGCCGCATGTTGCATCTGTACCGGTTGCCGAAACTGTGGGGCCTCCCTGATCATTGACAGTAACCTGAGTGGTTGCAGTGCATCCGTTATTATCTGTGATGGTGACTGTGTATGTTCCTGCCGGCAGGTTACTGGCAGTTGCTCCCGTTTGAACAGGAGAAGTACTCCATGTAAAAGTATAACCTGGTGTCCCTCCGCTAGCACTCATGCTGGCAGAACCATTACTCATGCCGCAAGTGGCATTTGTAACTAAAGGATTGCCCGGCATAATCTCAGTAGGCTGATTTATCACCACTGTTATTGTTCCGGGGCAATTGGCATCATCAGTAACATTCAGTGTATATGTTCCAGCTCCAAGACCTGTAAAGTTTTGAGAACCGGCAACATTATTATATGTAGCAACTGTTGTTGCTCCAAGCAGAAGCACATAATCATATGGCGAAGTCCCTGCTGTTGTTGTAACTGTAAAGCTTCCGTTTGTTCCACCGTAGCAGGATACATGAACAACATTTGTAATATTTATTGTGAGAGGAGGACATGCTGAACACGGAGGGATTGATGTTGAATCGGTATATTCCGAAGAATTAGTGCCGCTATCTAAAACCTGAATGGGATAGTTTGGTGGTGGTGGAACCGTTGTTCCTGTTGCCCAGGTGGCCCAACCTGCAGGACTGTTACAGGTTGTAACAGGAAACATTCCATTGAGGCATGTTCCAAAAGTCCATGTATACCCACAAGCCTGGCATTCAGTTTGGTTGGTAATTGGTGTTGTTTGGGCTGGTTGCCAGTATTGCCACGTGTAGGGCCCAGCGCCACCAGTTACAGTAAGATCTCCGTTTGTTTGCATACAAACAACAAGATTATCACATAAAAGAACTGTCACCTGAATTGAATCCATTCCACAGGGAAGGGTATAATAAACCCAAAATGTACCAACACCTGAGACAGAAGGATCAAATGTGCCGGTTGTTGTGTTTGTAATTCCTGTTCCACTCCATGTTCCTCCTGCTGTATTTGCAATTAAATTGAAAGCCGGATCTGTATCGCAAACAGGTGTAACAGGACATATTGTTGCATCACAACATGAGGGATCATATTGTGCACAACAACTCATATTGATGGACTGAATTTTTCCGTCTCTGTTTGTGGCTGAATTATTTTGAACAGCTCCAACTGCAATTACTTCTCCATTGGTATTAACACTCACATCGTACACAGTAAATCCTGTCATTTCTTGTGCAAGAATATTGAGGTTCTGATCAAACTTAACAACTCTGTCGCCAGAGCCAACATACACATTTCCGCAATCGTCAACATCAAGACCGCTGTTGCGAACAACAACTTTCCCCAATGATGTTGTGCTGTTTCCTCCAGGGATGCTAACAGAGTTTATTAATGCCCCGGTGCTGAGATTCCTTCGGTGAATTTGGCTGCCACTATGAGTATAAACATAATTGTCGTTTGAAATAATTGCCTTGAGACCACCCCCGTTTTGAGTTGCAGGAAGATAATTCTCACACTTATAGGCAAGACTGTGTCCGTTTGGAACTTTGTATAAAGGTGCTGAATTGGGACATAATCCAAAGTTCTGAATAATAAGTCCAACATCCTCATGGGTTAAAAAGTTATATTTTGCATTTTTGGATGCAGATATTCCCCTGATTTCTATGGGAAAAACTCCAAATCCCCCAATATTGACAGTATCAAATGTCTGAAAACTACCCACAGAACCATTATTAACATCAATATCATAAACAACAGAGGAAAAATCAAAACTAAAAATCCCCGGCACGTAAGTTCCGCCAACAAGTAATCTTGTATTGTCACAGTTAAATGTAATGCTCCAATATTCACATGATGCATTGTATCCAGATGCATTCCAAACCATTGTGCCTGCTGTGTTGATTCTCTGAAGACGGGGAGCTGTGCCTGCCGTAATATAACTCGTGCCAAGATCATCGGTTGCAAGTGTGCCAAGCCAATAACCGGCTGTATCCCATGGTGTTGCATAGCTCCACTGCAGTGTGCCGGCACTGTTGTATTTGTTTAGTCTCATTGGTGTTTCTCCTCCAATCACATACACATTGCCCGAAGCATCTGTTTCCACTTCCCATACCGCTGTTGATGAATTGAAGGTTGGCGAAACAATCCATGGATCAATCACAAACATCCTGCTGTTGTCATAGTTTTGTACATCAAAACTGAGAATATTATTTTCAAATGTAAATGAAATGGGAACTGATTCCTGGTTGTCTCCATAAAAAGCCACAGGGCTCAATTCAGATATTTCACTTATTGAGCTTTTTACAAATACTTCTCCCTCAGGAGTTAGCCCAAACTCAACATATTCATCCTGATGGTTGGTATGAAATGCTTCATATTTCATTTTAACCTGTGAAATATCAGCTCCGGGATGAAGATACAAATTGTATTTTATTCCCTGCCCTGGATGAATTTCATATTCAACATCTATGTTGTCGTAAAGATTCTTGTAAGTTAGTTTCATGTAACCACTTATAAAGTTTTCGTTGGTTACATCCCAGGTGCCTTTGGTCTGAATTGCATAGGAATAATAAGGGTCAATTTTTTCTGAAGCAATGATTTCAACATCATCATTGGCTCCAACCCACGTCACTGACAAAAGTTCACTCAAACAAATTCTTTTGGGCTCATGGGGCCTTTCCTTACTTCTTCCAGGATTACGGATATACTGATCAAATCTGTAAGTGAGGCCTTCTTTTGTAAAAAAGACATACACTCCGTTGTAGTCTATTCCATAGGCGATTTTTGATGATTGCCAGTGTCTTCCGTCAAACTGACCTTTGTTTTCAATAAAAGAAAACGGAAATTCCCATTGATACAACTCATCGTTGATGGGTTTCTGTGCTTCAGTAATAACAGCCTGAAACAGAAATACGGATAATACAGTGAATCCAACTATTCTTTTTAGGGGGACCATAATGAATAATATATTTAATTAGTGAAACATCATATAATGACACAAAAATACATGATTTGGTTAATAATGTATTTGTTTTTTATGAAATTGAGGTGAAAACACCCCAAAAAATCCAATATACCAATTATTCAGCATTGATTTTTGGTGGAGCAAAGCTTTCTTTTTCAAGATTCACAAGCCATTTGTCATTAATTTTCAAGAGTTCAATTTTGTCAGCCTTCCCGTTTGATGTATAATGACAAACAGCAATATTATCCTGAATATCACAGTGGGAGATTACTACAGAGACAGGTTCGGGTGGCCCCTGGTCATCAACAAAAGCCACAAGAGAAGCAAGGAGACTCAGCATGTTTACAGTAGATTCTGTGCCGTATTGTTTTGCTTCTTCAAATTCAAGTTTGTTCAAATGAAACAGAAATTTATCAGTGACATATTCGGGGGTATTGGTTTTGTCGCCTGTTTTTCCGCTGCGGCAAAATACCATTAACAGAAGCATAACTGAAACAGTCAATATCAGTGAAATGCGGGTTTTCATATGTTTTGAATGGCTTTTAAAGTAATTCTGAATGTGGTTCCTTTTCCATAAATACTTTGTCGAATGAATATTTTTCCCTTGTGATAATTTTCAATAATTCGTTTTGCCAGGGTAAGTCCAAGTCCCCAACCTCTTGATTTTGTCGTAAATCCGGGTTTAAACACACGTTTTTGTCTTGACTTGGGGATACCTTTTCCGCTATCTGTGATGTCAATATAAACATGTTTTTTATCCTGAGAGTATTCTGTGTGTACAGAAATTTCCCCTTCAGCTTCAATGGCATCCACAGCATTTTTGATGATATTTTCAATAACCCAGCTAAAAAGGTTTTGGTTTAACGGAACATAAATTTCAGGTTCTCCTGTGAGATAAAATTTAATTTTACTTGATGATCTTGCTCGCATGTAATTGAGAGAATCTTCCAGTATGGCAATAAGATTTTGATCTTTTAATTCTGGCAATGAGCCGATTTTGGAAAAACGCTCTGCCACATTTTCAAGTCTGACAATGTCTTTTTCCAGCTCTTCAATAATGGGGTTGTTCTCTCCCTGCTCTTTTAACAATTGTATCCATGCCATCATGGAGGATACAGGAGTTCCCAGCTGATGCGCCGTTTCTTTGGCCATACCCACCCAAACCTGATTCTGTTCAGAACGTCTTGAAATGCTGAACAAAATATAGGCAATAAGCAAAAAGACTCCGATGATAACAAACTGAACATAAGGATAATATCTCAATTGTATCAGCAGGTATGAGTCCTGATAAAAGATATACTTTTTATCCATACCAAGTAATTCAATTTCAATGGGGCGATTTCTCGATTTCATTGAAGCTATAGTTTGCTGAACCCATACAGGATCTTCAATCAAAACAGAATCAATATTGCCAAAAGCAAATACTGATGTTTCTGTTGAATCAGTGACAATGACAGGTACACCGGGATTATTCACAACAATTTCTGAAAAAAACGAATCAATCAAATCCTGAAGTACTATTCTGAGTTCTGAAAACAAAATTGATTCTTTATAATACAGAAGATTCTCTACTTTTTTTCCACCATATGACAGAACCTCAATTGGCTGATTGTCAGTGAATTCAGATAGAAGCTCTCCCTGTAAAGTTTTAATCGTATCAGAATTAAAATGAACATTGGCTGTGGTAATAATTGTGTTGTCGGGATAAGTTAGCACCACAGGAATATTTGTATTGTCCTGAATTATTTTGATGTAGAATGTAAGGTCTTCGTTTAAATCTGCATCAATCAACCGTTTCATTGCTTCTGCCCAAAGCTCGACCCGTTTTCGTTCTTCATCCTCAATTTTCTTAAAAAAGTCGTTTGTGTAGTTAACCAGCGCAGCTTTTCTCTGAATGGCATCAGCCCATATGGTAACATTGTTACGTTCATCTTCAGCAATTTTTTTAACTATTGAGTTGGTGTAAAACAATGAAGCTGCAACAATAAGCAGACCTCCAAGAAAGAGGAGCCACTTCCAGAGAATCTTTTGTTTATAAATGTCACCTTTACCTGCCATAATTTGCAAAGATAATTATTTTGTTTCTATAAACAGATAGTAATGAGGAATTCAGTGACTTGATGTTTGTTTTTGAGGGAGAGACATTTGAGATGCTTAACTCACTTCTTAAAACTTCCTTAAACATTAATCAATAAGCCTTATTCCCTTCAACATTCAACATTTCCCAAAGGGACTCCGATGGAGCAACATTCATTATTCAATATTTCTAATGAACTTCCTGAAATCTCATGTTTTTCCCCTATCTTTGCAGTTTTGAAAGCTATTACTAATTAACACATTAAGCAATGGTGACACAAGAGAAGCAAAAAAAAGGATTAGGAGCGCGCTTTTTAAATTTTGTGGAAAGGGGCGGCAATGCACTTCCTCATCCTGCAAGCCTTTTCGGAATACTTGCACTTTTGGTTTTGCTTTTTTCATGGCTTGGGTCATTGTTTGACTGGACAGCATTGCATCCGGCCACACAGGAAACAATTCACACAATTAATCTTCTGTCACGTGAAGGTATTCATCGCATTATTCTTGAGATGGTTGACAATTATACCGGATTTGCCCCTCTCGGAATTGTAATGGTAGCTCTTTTGGGAATTGGAATTGCCGAAAGTAGTGGATTAATCAGCGCGATTATCAGGTTGTTGGTTATCAAAGCGCCTGCATCAATGCTGACATTTATAATAGTTCTTGCCGGAATTTTATCAAATATTGCATCTGATTTGGGTTATGTTTTGATTATTCCCATGGCGGGTATTATTTTTCATTCCGTAGGAAGGCATCCAATTGCAGGAATGTCGGCGGCATTTGCCGGTGTCAGCGGTGGATTTAGTGCCAATTTATTCATTGGAACCATTGACCCTTTATTGGCTGGATTATCAACTGAAGCTGCAAGAATTCTTGATCCAGAGTATTATGTGTTGCCAACTGCAAACTATTACTTCATGGCTATATCAACGATTTTAATAGCATTGTCAGGAACCTGGGTCACCAATCGTTTTGTTGAGCGAAGACTTGGTAAATATACAGGCAATGTGAAGGCCGAAACAGTTGAACGATTAACACGTCAGGAAAAAAAGGGTGTTATCTGGTCGTTGATCGTGTTTTTTACATGGATAGTAATTTTTCTCATTGGGCTGTTGCCTGACAATGGTTTTTTGAGGGGTAGCGACAACACCATTTTGCACACACCTCTGCTGAAGGGATTTATTTCAGTTTTATTCTTTCTCACTGCAACCATGGGCATTGTTTACGGCGCCATAACGAAAAAATTTAAAAATGATGCAGATGTGGTCAAGGGCATGGTTGACAGTTTCAAAACACTGGTGGCATTTCTGGTGCTTGTGTTTTTTGCGGCTCAATTTGTGGCCTGGTTCAAATGGAGTAATCTTGGATTAATCATTGCCATCAAAGGAGCAGGTGCTCTGCAGGACATGAATGTTGGAATGATCCCTTTGCTTATCTTTTTCATTCTGCTTTCAGGATTTATAAACATGTTTATGGGAAGTGCTTCAGCAAAATGGGCAATTCTGGGTCCGGTGTTTATTCCAATGTTCATGCTTTTGGGATATTCTCCCGAACTGTCGCAGGCAGTATTCCGTATTGGGGACAGTGTCACAAATGTGATTTCACCAATGATGAGTTTCTTTGCACTGATTATCGTTTATTATGAAAAATACGATAAAAAAGCAGGCATTGGCACATTAATTTCAACGATGCTGCCATATTCTCTTACATTTTTCATAGTGTGGACTTTGCTGCTTGTTGGATGGGTATTGCTGGGACTACCTCTTGGTCCTGATTCAGGACTTTATTACGGAGGTTAAAATAATTATGCCCGCAAGGGTTTCGCTAAACGAATTTCAGCTTTGAGCAACCAATTTGCGAAGCCCTTGCTAAA
>CAZGIW010000074.1:0-19448 GCA_964526285.1 uncultured Bacteroidales bacterium
CATATCTTTCATTGCAGACAACGCATGTTTTATGACCGAATTACCTGAATTTGAAAGATATTGTTGTCTGCCATCAATTTTGGGAAGATTTTCCAGTACTCTATCTGTCACAGCCTGAACAGCTGGAGAATTCACTCCGCATTTGTTGAGTAAAAATGGGGCAATGTTTTGATCGTTTATAAGCAGTGATTTAAGAATGTGAATATCTTCAACGGCCTGATTTGAAAACTCCATGGCAAGTTGAACAGCGCCTTCAATGATTTCTTTTGATTTGATGGTGAAGTTATTAAGATTCATGCGATTTTAAATTTTTTAAAGAGATTGTATTGCATCAAAACATTTGCCATGCCCCAAATGCAGTCTTAATGCGACATTTTGACAGTCTTTCTATCTGTAAAACAGGCATTTGAACGACAATAAGGCAGGTTGGCACTCATTGATCGTTCCTTGTTTTTTTGTATTTTCAGTCTGATATCCAAAAACAAAAAATGATTTATCTCATGCATGATGATAAGGGTCATTTCTGAGTATTGTCATGGCTCTGTAAAACTGTTCCAGAAAAATCAATCTGACCAGCTGATGAGGGAAAGTCATTGGTGATAATGAAATGGAAGTGGAAGCAAGTTTTTTAAAATCATCAGAGAATCCATAGGCACCTCCAATAGCAAATACTATTTTGCGGGGCTCGGTATTCATCAGATGCTGAAGAAATCCTGCAAATTTATCACTTGAAAACTGATGTCCTGTCTCGTCAAGCAAAATCAAATGTTCATTGCCCTTGAGTGAAGAACCAAGAATTTGGCATTCCTTTTTGCATACTTCCGCTGGTGGTCCGGGAATTCCTTTAGAAGGCAAAGCAATTTCCTGATAGGACATTTGTGTGTATTGTGAAATGCGTTTCAGATAAAAATCAATACCGTCACTCACAAAGTTCTGCTTTGTTTTTCCAATACATATCAGTGAAAACTTCATGCAAATGTTTTTGCAAAGAAAAGAAAAAGTTACTGCACACCACAAAAAATTATTGTATTTTTTTTGCCAATTTATTACTATGTGACGAATGCACGAACATCCACGAATATTAAGTACTATGCTATACAAAAGGATTAATCATTATCTCCCTTTTGTGTTTTTGTCACAAAATTTGTTCAAATGAGCACTGAACTTGATGACAAATTTTGACAAATTTTCTGCCAAAAAACACATTAGGAGACATTGGTTTTCAACGGGCTGAAGCCCGTTGCTATTGAATTTTTTATGTTATGTTTCTTTGTTCATAAAGAGGTTTGTTTAGCTCAGGGCTAAAGCCCTTCGCACAGCAATTTTTAAAACAAACAGAGCCTTTTGTATTGCTAATTATCTGTACATACACAGATCACAGCGATAAATCATTAGTGGCTTATAAAATTAGTACTGAGCAGTTACAAGAAAAAAACTATTTTGAGTTCATCTGATTTATCTGTTGCTGCAGATTTTGCATTTGAGACTGCAGTGCTTCGTTTTGAGCCTGTAACTGTTGAATTAACTCCTGTTGCTCTTGCATTCCTTTAACAAGAACAGGAATCAATTCAGTATAATTGATGCCCCAAAGCTCTTCGTTTTCAGGTTTTTCCACTACTTCAGGCATGACTTCATATAAATCCTGAGCAATGAATCCAATTTCATGCTTACCTTTTCCCAGTGTTAAATGTCCACCCTGATTAGTTTCTGCAATGTGCTTTGTATAAGAAACGGGTTTTATCTGCATTATTTCTGAAAGACCGTAGTCAAGAATATTCACATTTGTTTTCAGTCTCTTGTCAGACGTTAAAACAATTCCGTTTGCATAAGTTGTGGTTTGTGTAATTCTGAGTGCAGGTGTTCCTGTATTGTATGTTCCCCAGTTATTTGAAGTGCAGAGGTGCAGTTCTGCATCACCCCATCCGCCCGGCATAATTGAGTAAACCAGATAACCGGAATGATTATCATGCACTCCTCCGTAACTCACGTCGGTTGCAATCTGAATACTTCTTCTTTGTCCATCTGTTGTTGATATTGCATTGGCATCACCAATAGCAAAACCACCGCTGTTGGCGATATGTAATCGAGCGCGGGGGGCAATGGTGCCGATTGCCACATCAGTATTTGCAGTTGCTGAATTGATACCATTGATACTTCCAAGCACCATTGAATTTGCTTGTGTGGCCATGGCTCTGTAGCCAATTGCAGTTGAGTTTTCAGCTCCGATTTTTGTACGTGATCCAATTGCCACTGAACGTGTAGGTACAGTAGAAGTTTCCTGGTCTGCATAATAACCAATGACAACAGTTTCTTCAATAAGACCTCCTGCTGGAAGACTTAGTGAACTGAATCCTACCACAGTGTTGTTGTTTTTATTGTTTGAATAAAACATGGCCCATTTTCCAACAGCAATATTTCGGTTTCCAGCATCACCACTCATATAGCCAAAGAGAGCATGATATCCGATTGCAGTATTTTCAGAACCAGCTGTAAGATTATTTCCTGCTCCGCGGCCAATCAAAGTGTTTTCAATACCTGAGGTTAAGGATAGTCCTGCATTTAGACCAAAGAATGTATTATTTTCATCAATTCTACCAGCTCTGATATTATTCATTCTGAAATTTAATGGGACATTATCAGTTGTTCCAAGAAAATGAGTGCCATCAACAGTACCTGCATTTCCGGTTAGCAGCCATCCGCCGCCACCACCCGAAGGGGCATCCATCCATTGAACTCCGGATGCAGTTCTTGTTAATACCTGATTATTCACACCTGAACTGTTTGTAACATCAAAAATATGACCATTGAGGCGAGTGTTTCCGTTGACATGCAGTAATTGTGAGGGAGTTGTGGTTCCTATGCCAACATTACCGCTACCCAGAATAGTCATTTTTGTGGTTGGGTTTCTGTCTGCTGTTCCTGAAGCACCGCTGGTTGCTGTTTGCATGTATATATTTGAAGATCCGCTTCCTGTGGCAATGCCTGAATTCAGAAGCAGGTCTCCACCTGTCATATTACTTTCTCCGCTCTTTGCACCACCTGCCTGAACAGTAAGGTTGAAACCATTGAGAGGCATGGGCGCCACTGATGCATTGCGTTCCATCCAAATGGTGCGATTTTCACTACCACTTAATGATAAAAAATGTGTAGGATTGATGACTCCAATCCCCACATGATTATCAGAGGCTCTTATAACCATTTTTGTACTCACAGAGCCAAAACCTGTTGAACTGTAAACAGATGATGAAGCTGAAAGAATTTCCAGTTGTCCCAAATCATTGAAATAAATTTTTGCATTTGAATTGGCATCGATGGCGTCGAAAAGTAGAAAATTTGATGGATTTGCACCTGTTCTTGCAACACCCATTTTTTCACGAACATCAAGCCTGAATACTGGAACCATTTCATTAATTCCAACATTCCCGTTTGCAAGGACAATCATTTTTGTTGTGGGGGTGTTCAGGGTTGAACCAGAAGCTCCGGCAGTTGCTGTTTGAAATTCCATATTACTTCCAACGTTGCCTCTTGATGCACCTGAAGAAAGATATAAATTGCCACCAGTTTGATTACTTGATGATGAACCAGGACCTCCAGCCACAACTCTCAGATGTGCGCCAGCCCATGTGGATGTGTTGTCTGTGCAGCCGATGCTTTTTGTTAATTGCCCGCTGGAATTTATATAAAAACTGATATTGTGGGGAAATGAAGAGGCCAGAGAATATCCGATTACCAAATCTCCACTCCGATTCATAGTTGTTCCTGAAAAATGCGAACCTGCATCAGTAATAGCCTGAAAGTTTAAAGTAGTTCCGTATGATTGTATCTGAAATGATTTTTGGTTTACACCTCCATCAGCCCGGGTAAGCATAAGCGCAGCACCACCATTTCGTGTAATGTGCAGACTTGCATTCTGAGTAAGAATTCCGGCAGGAATAAGCAATCCAATACCAACTTTGCCATCTGCCTGAACACGCATACGTTCAGTATTATCTGTACGTACCACAAAATCAACAGCATCAGTAGTTCCCAAAAAATTTACAGAGGGATTTGTGGCAGTGTTGCCAAGCAATTCCCATGCATCACCTGTAGAAACTGCTCCTGAACCCATCCTGACCCATGCACCATTCTCCCAGTAATAAAATCCTGGTGTTACGTCATTCACGGTTGCTGTATTATATACAAGCAAACTGTTAACAACTGATGCTCCAACAGGCGCGTTGGAAGTGGTTTGTGTAAGTGCTACTCTTGGAATAAGCAAACCTTTGTCAATGGCCCTCAGTTCAAGAATACTTGAAGGTTCAGGCGTAATAATGACGTCAGAAATTCCAACATTTTGCGCAACAATATTCATTGCTGAGAATAATCCAAAAACAGCAAAAAATACAATCAAAAGGATAGATTTCATTTTCATAACTTTAAAATTTTATAATAATTATGCTGCTAAATTAATAAAATTTGAATACAAAATGCATTTTGTCGTGTTTTTACAAATTATTATCCATAATAGGCATAGATTTTTTTTTATTTTTATTTTATGAGAGTGAATTACACATGCTATTTTTTGTAATTTCGCAAACTGTCTTAATTATTCACAACTTTAAAACAATGCATTATGCGGAAATTTATAAACATTATTATTATTGCCATATTGCTCGTATCAGCAGCATGTAAATCAGGCGACAAAACTCAAAATGAAGATGTTATGGGAACAATATCAGAAAAAACAATTGAATCAGTGAGCAAACAGCTCGTTGAAAAATTTGGAGAAACCGAAAAATTCAGGATTGAAAAAGGCACAGCACAGGTTGCTATGTTTTGGAAAAGTGAAGACGGATCAGAAGAGGATTTTACCAATTTCTGTCTTGAGAATTATGTGGCAGGAGAAGACCTGGAAACACTTTTTACCAAACTGGAAAGGAATTATGAAATTCTTTTTGGGCATTTTAATAAAATGAATGTAGCCCTTATGTTTCCGGTGCATGTGGATGACGGTACTGATATATCAACAATTGATATGATGTTTGCTTCGTATTCGCCTGCTGCACATATTGAAGAAGACTTTTTTGCCAATAAAATTGCTTTTATGACATTGTTGAATTTTCCTCATTATTCACTTGAAGAGAAAAATGAACTGGGAATGGAATGGGATGATAAGCAATGGGCTTTTGCACGTATGGGTGATATGTATTCTTCACGTGTTCCTGCTGCTTTATCACTTGAACAGTCAAGGGTGATGACTGAAGCGGACGCCTATATATCAGATTATAATATCTTTATGGGAAATCTTCGTGATGACAAAAATGTGCAGTATTTTCCGGCTGACAGAAAACTCATTTCTCACTGGGGTCTTCGTGATGAACTGAAATCCCACTATGGTCAGGAAGATGGGCTGCAGAAGCAAATGATTATTTATGAAGTGATGAAACGTATTATTAATCAGGAAATTCCACAACAGGTTATCAATAGCAATGAATTTATCTGGAATCCCTATACCAATACCATCAGTAAAGAAGGAAAACAACATGAAGCCGTTCGTGAAGATGATATACGATATGATCACCTGAGAAAAAATTTCATTGCAGTGAAGAATCAGGATCCCTATTATCCCTATTATCCCACTTATATTGAGCGTAAGTTTGAGAGTGATATGCAAATGCCTCAGCAACAGGTTGAGCAGCTGTTTATTGAGTTTGTTTCTTCACCGGTTATTAAGGAAATAGGTAAACTTATCAGTACACGTCTGGGCCGTGAATTGCAGCCATTTGATATCTGGTATGACGGATTCAAATCACGCAGCGGCACTTCAGAAGAAGATCTTGATAGAATGGTGATGTCCAGATATCCCGGAGCCGAAGCATTTGAAAAGGGGATGGTTGATATTTTGCTGAAACTGGATTTCCCAAAGCCACAGGCCGAATTTATTGCTTCACGCATCAGAGTTGACTGTGCCAGAGGAGCAGGACATGCATGGGGAACTGCCATGAAGGAAGATTATGCACGACTGAGAACACGTGCTACTTCCAGCTCGATGGATTATAAAGGATTTAACATTGCCATGCACGAATTGGGTCACAATGTTGAACAAACAATCACAATGCATGATGTTTCATACTATTTTATTAACGGCGTTCCCAATACCGCATTTACTGAAGCACTTGCATTTATGTTTCAGAAACGTGATATGACAGTGCTGGGATTGCCAAGGGCTGACGAGAATCTGGAGGCACTGGATCTGGCATGGTCGCTTTATGAGATTATGGGTGTATCACTGGTTGATATGGCCCTGTGGAAATGGCTCTACGAAAATCCGGAAGCAACTCCTGCAGAAATACGTGAAGCAACAGTGAGAATAGCAAAAGATATCTGGAATAAATATTATGCTGATGTATTTGGGATGAAAGATCAGGAAATTCTTGCAATTTACAGTCATATGATTGACTATCCGCTATATCTGTCAGCCTATCCAATCGGACATTTGGTTGAATTTCAGCTTGAAGAAGCCATCAAAGGGAAAGCATTTGGGCCTGAAATTCTCAGAATTTTTGCCACCGGAAATTTAACTCCCGATGTGTGGATGAAACGCAACACAGGAAATGCACTGGCAAATAAATTCTTACTGAATACAGCCGGAGAAGCAGTGAAGGTTGTGAAGTAAAATTTGCATCTTCGAGCAAATTTGCATGCCTCCCAAGGGGATTCCTATCCCAACTTGTCCCTATGGGATAGGGAAGCCCATGGCTTGGAAAAATAAACAATTTGGGGTTCCGGTTTCAACGGGCTGAATCCCCTTGCTAATGTGTTTATTTGTCTTGTATTATTTTGTCATTTGCTCAGGGCTAAAGCCCTTCGCACAGCCTTTTGTATTGATAAAAATCTGTTCATTCACAAAAAAATACCGTAATTTTGCCGTGTAAAAACTTAAAAAATTATGGCACAGCAAATTGGTATTCCAAAAGGTACAAGAGATTTTGGTCCTGATGTCATGCAAAAACGTGAGTATATTTTTGACACCATCAAGCAGGTATTTAAACTTCATGGCTATCAGTCTCTTGAGACTCCTTCCATGGAGAATCTTACCACGCTGCTTGGAAAATATGGTGATGAGGGTGACAAACTTTTGTTCAGAGTCCTCAATTCAGGCGATTTTCTTTCATCCACTCCGGCTCAATTGCTGGAACAACCCATTGACCATAAAAAACTGTCTCCTCATATTTCTGAAAAAGGCTTACGCTATGACCTCACTGTGCCATTTGCCCGCTATGTTGTGATGAACAGAAATGAAATTCAGTTCCCTTTCAAACGCTATCAGATTCAGCCCGTTTGGCGTGCCGACAGACCTCAGAAAGGACGTTACAGAGAATTCTATCAGTGCGATGTGGATGTCATTGGCTCTACATCAATGCTCAATGAGTTTGATCTGATTCAGATTCTGGATGCTGTTTTTTCAAAACTTAAACTCAATGTTACAGTTCATATCAACAACAGGAAAATTCTTGATGGAATACTGCAATCATTCAATCTGGAAAACAAAATGACTGAGGTTGCCATTGCCATTGACAAACTGGATAAAGCGGGAATTGACAATGTGTTGAATGAGCTTGCTGAAAAAGGAATTCCTGTTGATGTTGCTCCCAAATTAATGGAGTTTGTGTCAATGAAAGACCAACCTGAGAAGGTACTTGAAAAAATCCGCCCTCTTGTTGGAAATACTGTTTCAGGTGCTGCCGGAATTGAAGAGCTGGCTGAACTTGCCGGATACATCAAAGAATCGGCGTTGAATATCTCAGTGGTGTATGATTTGTCACTTGCAAGGGGTCTTGACTATTACACAGGAGCCATTTTTGAAGTGAAAGCCAATGATGTGCAAATGGGTAGTATTTGCGGAGGCGGAAGATATGACAACTTAACAGCTTTTTTCGGATTGCCAGATATGTCAGGAGTTGGTATTTCATTTGGAGCCGATCGAATTTACGATGTGATGAACGAACTGGAATTGTTTCCGGCTGAACTTACATCATCCACTAAGATATTGTTTCTGAATTTCGGAAAAACAGAGGCCATGTATGTGTTTCCTCTTTTGCAACAATTGAGAAAACAAGGCGTTTCGGCAGAATTATATCCCGAACAGGATAAAATCAAAAAGCAGATGAATTATGCCAATAAAAAGAATATTCCTTATGTTGTCATGGCAGGAGAAGAAGAGGTTAAAAACAGCAATTTGACATTGAAGAATATGGAAAATGGTGATCAGAAAACGCTTGTAAAAGAGGAACTGATAAAAGAACTGACTAACTAGAATACACTATGCAAACATTTGAAATTACCAACGACATTCAGTTGTCTGATATTAAAACTTTTCTTGAAGATAGACCAAAGGTAAGTATTTCTGATTCCTGCATTAAGAAGGTAAAAAAATGTCGCCTGTGGCTGGATGAGCAACTTGAAAACAGCAGCGAGCCCATGTATGGAATTAATACCGGGTTTGGTGCTTTATGCAACATAAAAATTGAGATCAGGGACATACAAAAACTGCAGGAAAATCTGATTATGTCACATGCCTGTGGTGTGGGAGAGGTGGTTCCTGATGATATTGTGAGGTTAATGCTGTTACTGAAGATACAGAATCTGAGCTATGGTCATTCAGGGGCTCAGCCTGAAACCATAGAACTTATGGCCGAATTGATTAATCATGATATTCTTCCAGTTGTATATGATCAGGGATCGCTTGGCGCGTCGGGTGATCTGGCCCCATTGGCACATTTGTGTCTTCCTTTGGTTGGAATGGGAGAGGTGAAGTATAAGGGAAAACTGATGCCTGCTTCCGAAGCACTGAAGTTGTGCGGACTGAAACCTGTGAAATTGCAGTCCAAAGAGGGACTTGCACTCCTGAACGGAACACAGTTTATGTTGGCCTATGGTGTGTATGTTGTAATTGAAGCACAGAAGATGCTCAATTGGGCAGATGTCATCGGAGCCATGTCATTGGATGCGTTTATGGGACTTCCGGGACCTTTTAATATGCTTGTTCATGAATTGAGGCCACATCCAGGACAATTGAAAACAGCTCAGAGAGTTTTAAGTATTCTCAAAGGCAGTGAACTTATTGAAACAACCAAGGATTATATTCAGGACCCCTATTCGTTTCGTTGTATTCCCCAGGTTCATGGAGCCACACGTGATGCATGTGATTATGTGGCTAAGGTGTTTGAAACGGAAATGAACTCTGTAACAGATAATCCCACCTTGTTCCCTGATGATGATTTCATCGTGTCTGCCGGTAATTTTCATGGACAACCATTGGCACTGGCTTTGGATTTTATGGGTATTGCTTTGTCAGAAATTGCAAATATTTCAGAACGGAGAACTTATCAGCTCATTTGTGGAAAGAGGGGATTGCCTCAGTTTTTAGTGGCCAATCCCGGATTGAATTCAGGGTTTATGATACCGCAATACACAGCTGCATCAATTGTGAGTCAGAACAAAGTTTTGGCACATCCTGCTTCGGTTGACTCAATTGAATCAAGTCATGGACAGGAAGATCATGTGAGTATGGGTTCCATATCTGCCACAAAATTGTTGAAAATTATGCATAATGTGAGACGGGTTTTGGCCATAGAATTATTCAATGCTGCTCAGGCAATTGAGTTCAGAAGACCGGCAAAAACATCACCAATACTTGAAAAACTGCTGGCAATATACAGAAAGAAAGTGCCTTTTATCAAGGATGATGTGGTGATGTATCCACACATACATGAGAGTATTAAGTTTATTGAAAAACTTGAGGTTGATTAGATATTTTGTTACTACTCAGAAGTAATCCGTATATTACGTTAATCGGTGTTTCCCTTGAGGGACTCCTTCCGAGCGGTTGATATGCGAGAACCTATTGCGTTGTTCGGTATACAACCGCTATACTATAAACGCATAACGAAACGCATCTCCCAACCGTATAAACAAAAACGCTATTGCAATGCTGAGCAGTTACGATATTTTTCATTTTTCACCATTGTGAAAATATTTTTGTATTTTTGGTAAGGGTAAATTTGATTCATTGTGTATTAATGAAGATTTATCCAAAAAAAATGTAGTTATGAATACAAGAATCTTTACAAAGTATTTCACGTTTATTTTCTTTTTTTGCGTTGCAGCTATTAACCCTTTAAAAGCACAAACAGATTGGACAAAATATGTTAACAACCCGGTTTTAACTCCCGGTCCCGATTGGTATGATTTGACTGCTTTGGGGCAACCTTCTGTTTTATTTGAAGATGACACAATAAAAATGTGGTATGCAGGTGTGGGGACAGATTTGGCCGGAAGAATTTGCTATGCATGGTCACTTGATGGAATAAACTGGACAAAAGAGGGAATTGTCTTGGATTTGGGTCTATCAGGAGAGTGGGATTCTGGCTGGCTTGATGCACCAGAAATCGTTAGAGACAATTCAGGCTATAAGATGTATTTTTATGGAGACTCTGCGTGGTTGTTTTCGGCAATCAGTTCATCAATGGGCGTGGCTTTTTCACCAGATGGAAAAAACTGGACAAGATACTCAGGAAATCCTGTGCTGACAAAAGGTTTGCCCGGAGAATGGGACGAAACATGGGTTGAATCGCCTGCCTTATATTTTGACACTCTTACCAACTCATATATGATGTGGTATAACGGAGTTGATACAAATACATGGAAAGTGCAGGTAGGATTGGCTACATCAACAGACGGTTATAGTTGGATAAAGTATTCCGGCAACCCTGTTGTGCAGGCAGGGGTTTGGGGAGAATATGATGATATGTGGGTTGGAACACCTGCTGTGTTATACACAAGCGGACAATTTGAAATGTGGTATTCCTCAGCCTTTGCAGCCGCTTATAACCCTGTTACTGAAAAGTTTGACACATTAAACATGTGTTATGCCACATCACCTGATGGAATTAGCTGGACAAAACATTCTGAAAATCCACTTTTTCATACATATACACCACCCTGTGATTCACTTGTTGAACAAGCCGGTCCCTGGGCACCCGATGTGATTTTTAATCATAACACAAATACATATATGATGTGGTATGAAACGCATTATGGAATGGGACTGGCAACTTCCCCTTTAGATGAAACTCAGATAAATCATTATAGTGATGTTTACTTGAATGTATTTCCTCAGCCTGCTGCAGACATTATTAATTTGTATTCTTCACATAATTTTAAAAGTGCAAACTTGTATGTATATGATATTTCAGGCCGGATTGTTTATTCAGAACAGAATCTATCTGGAAATGATTTTACAGTGAATCTGACAAATCTCTCAGGTGTTATGTATGTGTTGTTTTTGTCTGACGATAATTATTCAGGCAGTATAAAAATACTGAAGCAATAAAGCCTTTTCTTATTGAATTGTTGCATTTTGTTGTTACTGCTCACCAATTTATCACTATTTATCCCGATTTATCCCGATGGGATGTGACGAATATGTTGTTCTAAGCAAAACAAAAGGCTTAAACTTTATCTCCCTTTTATTTTTTTGTCACAAAATTTGTTCAAATGAGCACTGAACTTGATGACAAATTTTGACAAATTTTCTGCCAAAAAACACATTAGGAGACATTGGTTTTCAACGGGCTGAAGCCCGTTGCTATTGAATTTTTTATGTTATGTTTCTTTGTTCATAAAGAGGTTTATTTAGTTCAGGGCTAAAGCCCTTCGCACAGCAATTTTTAAAACAAACATAGCCTTTTGTATTGCTGAAAGTTTGTACAAACACAAATAACAGCGATATATTATTAAAAAGTGATTCGTAAGAGCATTTTTCTGCAAAAGCCATTGTAAACAAAGCAAATCTGAGTATTCAGATTTGCATTAACACAGTTTCAAATTATGACAGAGAAAGCTTGCTTTCAGTATTTCATAATTTGAAACTGTGTAATGGCTTTTGCAGAATCAATGGGTCTATTCGTGTAAATACGTGTATTAGTGGCTTATAAAAAATGTGCTGAGCAGTTACATTTTGTTTAATTTTGCCATTGAATACTGATATTAATCAGAAGAAAGGTAAAAAATTATGGAGTTGTCATTGTATCCAATGAAATTTGCCCCGGTTTTTAAGGAGAAAATATGGGGAGGGCAGAAAATTCAGCAAAAATTTAGCATTGCCTGTGATGGCATAGAAAAATGTGGAGAGATGTGGGTTTTGTCAGCAGTAAAAAATGATGAAACAGAAGTTTTGGATGGCTATTTTCAGGGAAATACGCCAAATGAAATGAGTGAAGTATTTATGGATGATTTTCTGGGAGAGGATATGTACAATAAATACAAAGAGGAATTTCCGATTTTGCTAAAGATTATTGATGCCAATGATTATTTGTCAGTGCAGGTGCATCCAAATGATGAAATTGCAGAGAAAAAGCATGGGCTTAGGTTTGGCAAATCAGAAATGTGGTATGTGCTTGATGCAGACGAGGGGGCACAAATAGTAGCAGGATTTAACCGTCCCATGGATAAGGAAAAGTTGTTGAAACATATTGAAGCAGGTACTTTGAAGGACACATTGAATTTTGAAACAATGAAAAGAGGCGATATGATATATTTGCCTGCAGGTATGGTTCATGCCATGGGTCCGGGACTGCTTATTGCTGAAATTCAGCAGACATCAGATGTCACATATCGTTTGTATGACTGGGACAGATTGGATGATAATGGTAATTCAAGAGAATTGCACATTGAAGATGCTGCCGGAGCGATTGATTATGAAATGAAGCCGCAAGTGATTCGTGGGTTTAGCCCAAAGTCCAATAATACAACACCCATGATTCAAACACCATATTTCAGTACATCCTTTGTAAATCTGCAGACAATTGTAGAAAAGAATCTTGAGATTATGGACAAATTTGTGATATATTTTTGCATATCAGGAAGTTTTGCTTTGCATCATGAGCAAGGGAAAGAGAATGTCAAAGCAGGGGAGTGTGTTTTGGTGCCGGCTATCACAGACAAGATTTTTCTCATACCAGAGCCAGGGGCAGAGATCATCGAGATTTTGCCAAATTGAATTATTCAGGTTTTTCAAAAGAACGGCCAAAATCTGATTTAACAATATTCTTTAAATTTATTTCAACCAGAATTGAAGCATTTAAATCTTCTATTCTAACAGATAGCTTGTATTTTCCTTTTTTTTCCAGTAGTATGCCACTTAATCCTTTGAACGGACCTGATTTTATTTTAACGAATAATCCTGAATGATTTTCATTCATTTCAATTTCGGAATAATCTGAATTTTCAATAATTCTTTTTATTCTTTTCATTTGAATTTCCCGAATCACTGCGGCTTTTCCAGCAAAGTGAACAATTTTAACTACACCGGGAGTTTGCAGGCTCTGAGACAATATTATATCATTTGCACGTATAAACACATAATTTGGAAAAAGAGGGACATCAATCCATTTTTTTCGGTCACTCCATTGTCTTAATTGCTTTGTTATGGGAACATAGACCTCTATTTTTTTTTCTTCAAGTTGCTGAGCAACTGCTTTTTCATGTCTTCCTCTGGTGTATAAAACATGCCAGCGTAATAGCCTTTGTTTATTCATGCCTGATAATAAACAACAAAGTTAGTGAATTTGAAGGAAAAAAAATAGAAGATAATTTTATTATCTTCTGAATCTTCTTTTTTTGCAAAGAGTTGTACGTAGATCAATGTCTATTCCAAAAGTATTTGAATAAATAGCATCATTTTGTTTGCTGAAAAATTTCGGACTGGAATTTGGAGAGTTGGATAGATTATCAATAAAGTCTGTGTTTGTAAAAAAATAAAGGAACCGATATTTTGCTGATATACTGGATGTTAGTTTTATTCTCAGTCCTAAGCCACAATGAAGTGTGAAACAGTTCTTTGGATTTTGCTTTAAAGGGTCGAGGTTTGTTTCAAAATATCCATCTCTTACAACTTCTTTTGCATTTGCAGTTCCCTGTGGTGCGTTCATAATTCTTCCATCATCCCAGAAATAGTAATCATATCCCCAGTGACTTTTTAAATCCCCTCTGGGGTTAAAAGTTAAATAACCTGCTCCAATATTAATAAAAGGAGAATAGCTTGAGTTTCGGGATATTATAGCTCCGTTATCCAGATATATGAGAGTTGAAAAACTCCAGTTTGAAATTGTAGATTGAAAATCATTATTTTCTGCAAGTTGTTGAGGGGATTTACCTATAACAGTAATTTTTCCAAAAAGAGCTTCAGCTGCAAGTCCCACATAATTTGAAAATCTTTGTTCAAAGGCAAAACTGAACGCATTGTTGCGCAAATTGAATTGATGTCTTATATCACCTGAGAAATGAAGAAAATTCCAGTTACTGCTGAAATATCTCTCCATGCATGTAAATCCTGATTTACTGCTTCCCCAAGGGTTTCTTGCAAATAGATATTCAATCCCTAATGTTGAACTGAAAAATGCATCTTTATGCCCTGAGAAAAAATCCACAAGATTATCTTGTCTGGTGTAAAGATCGATATGGTCTGAATTTGAAATAACAAAACCAAGTGAATAGTGGATATAAAGGTTGTCTGAAATGGCATATTTAATTCCAAAAAAAAGAGGAATAGTAAGCGCAAATTTTTCAAAATTGTTATCATTGTCAAGCAACTTGCCGTTTTTGTCTTTTGGATTAAAGAAAACAACTCCCATTCCCAATGAAAAATTTGCCGAAAATGCACTTCTGTCCATAACTCGTGAATTTTCCATTATATACTTCATATGCCATGCATAATGAAAAATGTTGGATTTAAATTCAAGCTCTCTGCTTCTGTCTCTATCCTTTGATGATAATTTTCCAAACTCAAATGTGTTGCTGAAAGCAAGAGATTTAGTAAATTTCATTTCAGCATGCAGTATAGCTCCTGGTTCAACAGAATAAAACATTTCATTGTATCTTCTTTGCCCTCCAATATCACCCATAAATGAAAGATATGAAATGCCAGTACCAAGAGTGATATCATCCTGTAAATCTTCAGCAATAGATGAAGTAAACAACTGTGCCTTAGTTATTAAAAAACTCAAAACAAGGAAGACAAAAACAAATTTTTTCTTTAACTGCATTATTTAGCAAAAATAAGAATTTTTATATTTACTGAAAAAAAAAATACTTGCTGGCTGAACCCTTGTTACATGCTTCTGGCGTTCTTGACTACAATATTATATATGGCTCTGAAGAAATAAGATGAATCAGTTTTAAATCTGTTGGCTTGATATGATTTTAAATATTGAATTTCAGATTCAACTATATGGTCAAGATTTTCAGGTAGATCACTGTAATAAGGAGGAATAAGGCCTGGTTTGACCTGAGTTCGTAATTCTCTGAGTGATTCAGGATATAAATTGAAATACTGCTTACTGAGAGGTCTTACGCCAAATAGCTTTATCTGACCAGCAATAAGATTAATTATCATGGGGATTTCATCCAACCAGAACTTTCTTGCAAATCTTCCTCCTGGCGTTATGCGGAAATCATTTTTGAATTTGCCTGTTTCATCAAGGTGATGTTTTTTGTAAATGAATTCCTGAAGGAATTCACTATATGGATACATCGTTCTGAATTTGTAAACAAAAAACTCTTTGCCTCCTTGTCCAATTCGTTTTAATTTAATCAGAGGACCCAGATTTGCCTTGTAGTTTGATATTGGTAGTTGTTTTTTCTGCAACGCAAACCAAGTGAATCCATCAGCTTTTAGTTCGGCAATATGTTCAAAACCCGAACAATATAATCGCCCCAGAGCTTCTGCATAGGAAATACGTTTGTTGCCATGACTGTTAAACCAGAAGTAAAATTGCCGGATATAGGGAATATTAAGCCAGAAACGATTGAAAAAATAATCAAAAAAAAGCAGTATCCATGAGATAGGAGCAAAGTATTGGCGCAATATTCTTGTTTTTCTCATTTCCATTGTTTCAAGGCATAGAATAAATACTCCGTTTTCGGATAATCTTGAATTGACAGTTTCAAAAAATTTATTCAGGTTTCTGACAGGATTAATAAACTGAAAATTAACAATCAGATTCAAACTCTCATTGCGATGTGCAGCAATATTAAAATCACGGGTTGTATTGACAAAAAGCTTGTTGTGATTGTTGTTAAATTGTTTTATGAAACTTCGAGTTTCATCACTGATATCCAGGAGATTATCAGAAGAGTTCAAAAGATCATCATCATCGGTTAATTCGTCAGTTTTGTCTTTTTTTAGATTTTTTGATGATAACCGATGCAGGGAAAGTTCATCTTCCCTGAACTCATTAAGTTTCGAAATATATTTGATTGTATAATCAACTGCAAACATTAAACATTCAAACAGAAACAACAACAACAGCCAGTAAATAACAATTTTGTTTTTAATTTGTGATATTTCTGTGAAATGAAGTGTCAGGATAATAATAAACGCAGCTAAGAAATAGGCTGCCAGAAAACGATTAAAATGAATATAATATGCACTTTTTTCTTTGTAAGAATATCTGATAATTAATAAGGAAAACAAAGTCATGAGGCCAAAGAAGGAAATAACAAATAACATGTAATATGATTTGAAAAACCATATATGATCATGTTTAAGTATAAATATTGTGGAAGAGCTGAGCAGAATAGCAAGAAAATCTATTGTCAAATTAAAAAGAATATTTCTTTTTAATCTACTTTTTGAAGTGGTTGCCTGCCTGTTCTCCATTTTTTTAAATTGACTATACAAAATTAATAATTGAATAGAGTATCGTTCTAAAAGATGAAAAAAACAATAGTATATGGATATGTATCTGATAATAAATAGGTTAAAATAGTGTTAAGTGCGTTTTCGATTGCAGAATCAGTTGAAAGCCATTGAAGTGAATTTGCATAAAAGCGTGATAATTAGACTAATGTGTCTTTCATAAACATGTTGTTCACTTGGTTAAATATTGATAAAACGCTGTGTGGAGAATACAAATTGGCAATATTAATGCACGAAAAAACAACAGATATATTTTAGATTATTATTTTTCAATGGGACTATCATGGTTTCCCCTGTTTTACAAAGTGAAATTCAATAAAATCCAAAATTTCTTTATCAGGAAAAAAACCTAAATTGTAAACTGGAATGTATGAACAAAAATCAGCTGAAAGATTAATTACTGCTGAAATTAGTTTTTCATTGTAATTATGCTGGAGACAAAGAGCAGACAATTGTGCCATCGCTTTTGCACCTTCAGATATTGAAATCTGATTTGCCGAAGCGTGATGAATGAGAAAACAGTTCTTTATTTTTACAGATTTCTTTTTATCAGTGTAATGCATTGGTGTATTATAAGCAACAAAATCTCCATTCTGTTTCCTGATAATAATCCTGTCATCATTGATTAATTGTGCACCAGAATCTGAGAATAATCTTGAAATTGTTGTTTTTCCTCTGCCCGAAAAACCACAAAACAAATATCCATCATTGTTATAATTAACAGCAGAAGCATGAATCATCACCCCATTGTTCATCATTGCAGCATACATTATAATAATAGGCCCAAGGGGATAGGCAAACGGATCTGTTACAAACGTAGATGAATCAGGATGATTATAATAAATTTCCCAGTTGAGAAAATCGTCCCCAAAAAGTGCAAAAACTTCATCTTTATCGTCGTTTTGCAAAAATGTATGGAGACAGTAAGCATTTTTGTGAGAGAGGATGGTCCATAGTTTTGAGCCGTCTTCTTTTGCTGGGACATCAAATATGATATTTTCAGTATTAAATTTTGGTTTGCCTCTTTTAACTTTGATATTAACCTGAACTTCTGTATTTGTATTATTTTCAATAAAAGAGCAAAATCCCTCTTCAGGTTTAAAATGGATGTCAGGGTCATCTGAATTCACAGAAAAGATAATATCAGCAATATTGAGTTTGTATTGTTTCAGCATTTTCGTTGTTGTATCAGACTTCAAAGAGGAGGGGGGCAATTTTTTCTGTAAATGCATGCACATCTTTTACCGCAGTATCCTTGTCAATTTCATATTCTTCAGTAAGTTTTTCTGCAATATCAAGAGTGCTGTTGAGACCATCAATATGTTCCCAGATAAATGCTCCTGACTCATTCATTGTGTACATTGCATTCATGCTGGCAATATTGTCAGTAATCGGGACAAGAATGTACTCATTTCCGGTTTTTTTTATCACACATTGTGAAGCTTTTCTAAAAACTTTGCTCATGATTGTTCAATTTCATCTACAAAAATAACATTTTATTGTATTTTCGCATGAAATATTCATGCATTGGAAAGGGATACCGTTTGGGAAACTGCAAGAGAGCTTATAGAAAGCGGAACGAAAGTTAGGATTAAACTTTCGGGCATGAGTATGTTTCCGCAATTGAAACCGGGGTATTATGCAGTTGTTGAAAAAATTCAGTTGGAACATCTTCAGCCTGGAGATATTCTTGCTTTTCAACAGAATAATAATTATGTGCTGCACAGGCTGATACATGTTGAAAATGAAGTATGTATCTGTAAGGGAGATGCTCATAATTATATGGATCCACCTGTTCAGTATCAAATGATTATCGGCAGGGTAGAACAAATACACTCAGCAGGTCAGATGCGGCTTTTGCTTTCAGCTAAAGAAAAAAGAAAGGCACGGCGAATTGTGCGTTTTTCATACTGGTATTATTTAAAAGCCAAAGTTATGATTAAGTTGTTTTGGAGAGGATAAGCTAATTTTGAGAATAAAAAAAACCGTTGTGGGTGGTGTTCATTGCTCTAAGTACGAATTATCCCAAAGGGATCCCGATCACATACCATCCCATCGGGATAAATCGGCATAAATCGTGATAAATCGGGACGAATAAATGAACTTGCGATTGCTTTTTTAACCACTAAGGGCACAAAGTTTTTTCACAAAAGGCACAGAGAATTTTGTAGAAAATGACTGGGTGTTTTCTTTTTTCCTATACCCCTTTTATAGAAAAAATAAAATAGCAAAAATAAAATATCCCAAGCCATCGGCTTCCCTTTGGGAAAGGGATCACTATGTGAGAAAATATTTGTAACACGCTAAAGTATAGTGTTCACGTGGTTCTTCGCTCAAAATCCGATTGCCTTGTTCTCTGACTTTGTTCCCCGACTTTGTTCCCCGAAATTCACTGAAAGTGAATGAAGGAGGAAAATTCACTGAAAGTGAATGAAGGAGGAAAATACACCGAAGGTGGATGAAAGAGAATTCTATTGTCCCGAAAAATTGAAAATCTATGATTTTCTCATTTTTCGAGGATCCTCGAAAAAACTGAAAATTGCACGTTCTTTATTCATATATTTGTTTTGGTTTTGCAATTTTTGTTTTTTCGGGATTCAATTGTTCAATTGTTCTATTGTTCAATTGTTCAATTGTTCAATTGTTCAATTGTTCTATTGTTCTATTGTTCTATTGTTCTATTGTTCTATTGTTCTATTGTTCTATT